>JBJMLZ010000048.1:0-3141 GCA_045805035.1 Bacteriovoracaceae bacterium | reverse complement strand
CGGTTCCATCATAGAGAATGTTCCGGAATTTTTCAGAGAGCTTCCCGAAAGGTTTATCAATATCCACTTTCTCAGTGGCAGCAACAGAGCGAACCATTTGCATGAGAAAGGAATTCTTCTTTAAAACGGGAAGGGCACCTTCTTCAAGAGAAATGGCATCGTCGAAGAGTAGGCTGTCGATATCGAAAGTGCGTGAGAGCCCAAGGCCATTACAGACCGGACATGCTCCCAGAGGAGAATTGAAAGAAAAGAGGCGTGGTTCAAGGTCCGGGTAACTTTTCCCGGATTTGAATGAATAATTTTTCTCAGAGTAAAAATGCTCTTTATCGTCGGCGAGTATCAAAAGATATCCATCGGAAAGTTTCAGGGCATGTTCAACCGAGTCGGTAAGACGCGAGAGAATTCCCTCTTTCATCACCAGGCGATCAATCACGATGTCGATATTGTTAAAGCGGGCCTTGTTGATGGAAATCTTGTCATCAAGATTCATGATTTCGCCATTCAGGCGAATGCGGGAAAACCCCATCGAAACAAATTTGGCTAGCTCTTCTTTATGTTCACCTTTTTTATTCCGAATGACTGGTGAAAGAAGCTGAAGCTTGGTTCCTTCCTTGAAGCGCAGAATTTGATCTACGATCTGTTGTGGAGATTGCTTGGCGACTTTCTCACCTGTCTCCGGACAGTGCGCTTCTCCCAGGCGGGCGTAGAGCAACCGAAGATAATCATAGATCTCCGTAATCGTGCCGACGGTGGAGCGTGGGTTTTTTGTCGTGGACTTCTGATCGATGGCAATGGCGGGAGAAAGTCCCGTAATGCTTTCCACCTCGGGCGCTTCAAACTGACCGATGAATTGGCGAGCGTAACTCGAAAGTGATTCGATATAGCGGCGCTGTCCTTCAGCGTAAATTGTATCAAACGCGAGAGAAGATTTTCCCGAACCAGATGGGCCGGTGATCACCGTCAATGAATGACGAGGAAGACTGACGTCGACGTTTTTGAGATTGTGAACCTTGGCCTTAGTGCCCTGAATTATTTCCATGTAACAAATTCTCCCGGAGAGAAAGCGCTTCCTTTAAGGAGTAAGCGCAACCCCGATAATCTGCTTTGTTTTTTCCGTACAAGCTGAAGGACGTACCATGATCCGGGCTGAACCGTGGATAAGGAAGTCCTAATGTAATGTTGGAACCAATGAAGCCTTGCTTGCCTTTGAAGACACCAAGTCCCTGGTCATGGAAAAGATAAACAAGCAGATCGTTGGGGGATCTTTTTTCCAGAAGCATTGTATCACCTGGATAAGGTCCTGACATGTCCAAACCTTCTTCAACTCTTAGACGTTCGATCGCTCGCTTTATCCGAGGATCTTCATTGCCTATGAGACCATTCTCGCCCGCATGAGGATTGAGGCCCGCAATCAGGACGCGATCAATCGGCCAGGACCATTTTTTCAATGTCTCCAACGCAAGAAGTGTGCGTTGATAAATGAGCTCTTCGCTCAACACGCGCGAGAGATCAGAAACGGCGACGTGATCAGAGATAAGAAGAACCTTGAGGCCGGGTGACGAAAAAAACATCCCGAGGTCCGTGTTCTTATAATAATCACGGAAATACTCGGTATGACCGGGATGGGAAGGAAACTGGTCTTTTGAAGTCGGAAGAGTAAAAAGAATGCCGGAGTTTTTCTCACAGAACTTCATCGCCGCCTGAAGGGCCGCAAAGCTCTGTGAAGATTTAGTCGCAATCCAATTCGCTTCGATGAAAAGATGACCGAGTTCAATACCCCTGGTGGTTATCGAGTAAGGCAATTGAAGAGAGTTTAACGTCCCCTCTACTGCCGATTTCGTGGCAAACAATTTCAGGTGCTGAACGTCCCGCCCGAGCATAAGACAAGATTTAAAGAGAACTTCAAGGCCGATTCCCTTTTCATGTCCCTGGGTAATGGCAATTTTCATCAGAGGAGATTTTTGATGTAGTAGTTGGCGTATTCGCGGTCAAACCAGTTCGAGCTGACCATCTTTCCCTTGGTCACGAAGATCTCATTTTGAATTTGTTCTTTGGCACGAGTGAAGTCCTGCGATTCAACGAGATCTTTTTTCTGAACATAGAAAACGTGAAGCATATTATTGAGAGTCACGGGCGCGGAAAAAGAACCTTCTGCAGTATTCTTCAGGGCAGTCGCGAGTTCTTTGTTGAGGCCGTCCTCGCTGATGTTATCGAGTTGGTTAGTGTCGAGGCTCCGATATTCTTCCGGAAGTTTTCCCGTGAGCTGGTAATCTTTCAGGACTGCGAGAAACTTCTTCTGGTCCTTATCTACGAGAGACTTTTCCGAAATATAAAAATCAACGAGGTTGTATTTGAAAGAGAGCGCATTGTTGGAGCTATTTCTGCGATAATACTCGTTCTTAATTTCCTGCTCTGTTACCGAGATCAAAGGAGCAATGATCTTGGTGGCGAAGATATTGTACTCCATCGTCTCGCGGATAATTTCAAAGTACTCTTCGAAAGTGATGCTCTTACTTTTCAGGAACGCGAGAAGGTCAGCGCGCTTGAGACCAAGTCTTTCTTCGGTCATCTTAATACGCGACTCGACCGCATCATCGTTGATCACGTAACCCTGAGAATTGATCTTATCGCGAACGATATAGGCCTGAATCATGAGATTCAGAAGATCCTTATCTGAATATTTGTCCTTACTGTAAACGACAGGCGAAATTTCTTTTCGGGCAGGAAGTGTGTCTTGAATGCGCTGGAGTTCTGAGAGCGAGAAAACGCGTGTGTTGACTACGGCAACGATCTTATCGAGAAGTTTTTCCTGGGCGTGAGCAGTACTCACACCCAGAATGAAAATAAGACAAATGAGATTTTTCACAGACCTTCAAATTTAGAGGTTCCCGTTGACCTTAACATCTGCGCCCTTCTGAAGCTGGGCGAAGTAGTTCTCGATCATTGCGTCTCTTTTTTTATCGTAGATGATCTTCTTGTACAAGTTTTTGTCGATCTGGTCATAGGATTTGACTCCCAGGACCTTGATGATGTGATAGCCCATCTGGGTGCGGACCGGTGGCGTGATGGAGCCCACGGACTTGCCCTTGATGGCCTCGAAGTACTCAGGTGCTAAGCGGGTGGGAGGCTGGAAGCCGAGGT
>JBJMLZ010000047.1:0-24459 GCA_045805035.1 Bacteriovoracaceae bacterium | reverse complement strand
GAAGCGTTCCACTTTTCCCAGACGGGAAACAATTATCTCGTAAGCAGTGTTCACGTTCATGAGGCCCACGAGATCGGCTACGTCTTCGCGCAGGAAGCGAAGTCCGTTGAGGAAAATGACTTCGTCCCCCGGATTGATACCCGCTTTATAAGCAGGTGAATCGAGATAAACTTGTTTCACGATCGCGCGATCGCCGGCGAATTCCCAGTCGATGCCAAGATAAGGCGCTTTAGATTCCTGCCACACGAGTTCACACCCCATGCGCTTCATGGTGGTATCAAAGTCAATGTCCTGAGTGGTCTCGACCATCGTGATAAATGCGTTCATAACTTCTTCACCGCCGAGAAGTTTCACCATCTCGAAGACTTCGTCTTTGGTCACACCCGTATCAGGATTTTTCTTGTAGCGATCCCAGAGAAGCATGAGGAGATCGTCGACCGATTTTCCTTTTTCAAGAAGGAGTGAATGAAGGGCCATGAATACCAGACCGCCCTTCAGGTAATAACTTACGGATGAATTCTTGGAGTTCTCATCCGGACGATAAAGTTTTATCCAGGCGTTGAAGGAACTCATCTCGAGTGAATGAAATTTTTTCCCCGGTGTCCAGTTCAGGATATCGAGATTCTGTTTTACGGCATCGAGATATTCTTCAAGAGTGCAAAGTCCCGCGCGGTACACGAGAAGATCATCCATCCAGCTCGTGAGACCTTCGGCGAGCCAGAGAAGAGTCGTGTAATTTTCATTCAGGTAATCAAACGGGCCGAGTTCTTTCGGTCGGATGCGCTTCACGTTCCAGGTGTGGAAGTATTCGTGAGCAACGAGCGAAAGATATGCGATGTACTCTTTTCTGATGCCGAGTTTTCTTCCGTCATACTGGAGAACAGTAGAGCTTGCATGCTCAAGACCGCCGCGGATTTTCGGGCCCCAGTGAGTGAGAAAAAGATACTGCTCATAGGGAAGATCATTCCCGAAATGCGCAGCAACCGTTTCTACGATCGTTTTCATGTCTTGCTTGAGATTTTCCTTGTGAGGGAAAGTGGTGCCGTAGAAAGCTAAATAGTGCGGCTTCCCTACTGCCATGAAACCGTCAGTCTCCTGGCAACCAATCTCTACCGGACAATCGAGAAGGTCATCGTAGTTGGCGGCTTCATAGATAAATTTCGCGCGCTCAGAGGAAACATCTTTGAGTGAAGTCGATAAATGCGTCCAGAGAGGTGGAAAACGGAATTCAATCGTTGGTTTCGGCAGAGTCTCTCCTACCACACCCATGAGATACGTCGGCCCGTGAAGAAACGCGTGCTGGATATTGACTTGCGAAGTGCGCACAGTGAGTTCATTGAGATAAATCACATAGGTCACTTCAAAATTTTTGGAAGGTGATTTCAGGAGAGATTTCTTCCAGTCAATTTCCCACACTCCCTTGGCCTTCTGCGTGTGAAAAAGAACTTCGCCATTCTCCTGCTGACAGCTGATCCAGCGGATGTGACGAGCGTATTCGCGCATAAGATAGGAACCCGGGCTCCAGGAAGGAAGAAACACACTCAGCTTGTCCGCTTTTTCGGGACAAGCGAGTTTCAGTGTCACTTTCACGAGATTTTGTTCGGGACTTTCAATATCAACAACGTAATGAGCTTTCATTCGGATCCTCGGTTTTTTAAAGGATACAACCTCTGAAAGCTCTGGTAAATTATTGTCCATGAACGAAAAGATTTCTCCCTCCGACATTCAGCTTCTGATCACGGATAGCGCTGTCCGCCAAATCCATCTGATGCAGGAAAATGATTATACGCTTGAGGGACTTTCATTCCGGATCAAGATCGGAGGGAAAGGCTGCGGCGGATTTACCTACGACACCGGTTTTTCTGAACGTCATGAGGACGATCTCGTCATCACCAAAAAATATCCGTTGATCAATGCTGAGCTGACGATCCTGATCGACCCCTTTACGGCGTTTTACACTCAATCAGCGACGCTCGATTATCTTCTCGACACGACTTCGAATGAAGAAGGATTTGTGGTGGAAAACGCCGCCGAGGGTTCTCACAAAGGTAAATTCTTTAAAGACGAAACCAAACTCCCTCCGTGGGCCAAGCGATGAAAGAAATTTCTCTCGATTACCGATATCTGAAGGCCTTCATGGTGACTGCGCGACACCTGAACTTCTCAAGGGCAGCTCAGGAATTAGGAATCGCTCAGTCGGCAGTGAGCCGCCAGATCAAACTTCTCGAAGAATCAGTCGGGCAGCAGCTCATCATTCGATCATCAAAAAAAGTTCTTCTCACCGAAAAGGGCCAGGCCCTTCTGGATATGCTCACGGGCTTTGAGGATAGAATTCAGGAAGTCTTTTTCGGTCACATGAATAAGACTATCCGGGTAGGAATTCTTCACGGCCTTCTTGAAACCTGGTTCAACGATGTGATGGTGGAATTCGCGAAGACTTCGAGTCACCAGATGAGTGTGGAAGTGAATAGCCTTGAAAATCTCAAGGACAAACTTCACAACGGGAAGTATGACCTCATCTTCACCACTGAAAATATCCAGAGTGAGCTCGTGACTTCACTGAAACTCTTTGAAGAGAAAATGGTTCTCGTGAGCAAGGCCGACATCAATCCGAGAGAAGCCGAAGAGTATCCTTGGATTGTGTACTCCGAGCACGATCATCTTTTTAATTTGTATAAGAAAAGATCACAGAAGATTGTGGTGGTGAATTCCATCACGACGATTTTAAAGCTCGTGAAGAAAGGTCTCGGTATCGCGATTGTCCCGGGACACACGATCGAAGGTGAGCACAGTCTCAATGTCTATGAAGTGAAGGGACTCTCAAAGCAACATATTCACTTGTCGACACTGAACTTCAAGACGATCCCGCCACATATCAAGTCACTGATTGATCTGATTAAAAAGAGACAGGCCTAGATTTTCTAAAATCATTAATGGTCCAAGATTCTAGGCATCAAGGAATGAGGAGCGAGGCGTACACATGTACGCCGCAGTGACGAGTGACGAAGGTAACGACGAAGATTGGGCCAGAAATGATTTTAGAGTCCGCACGGAACTTTTCCGGGGAGAAGGGTGCCGTTCTCGCACGCGGTAACTTCCATGTGCTCTTTGTCCGGAATGTTTTTCAGAGAATAAAGTTTTTCAAGCACGGTGCCGGAACCAAGACCCGTTTTTGTAGCGAATGGCCAGCGCACTTTAATCCCCACAGCTTCTGAGCCAGGGCCAACACCAAAAAGTGTTCCTGATTCATTTTGCGAAGGAAGTCCTCCCTGAGTCATCTCGACCCAGCGACGTTGAACGATTTTTTTATCGCCGCTAACTGTGTAGAGCATGACCATCGCACCGATCGCCTGCGCATTGGATTTAATTCCGTGAAGATGAACGCGGATGGATTTTTTTCCGGTGCGATCACTGTGATTCTCAAAAACGTAGAGGCGCTCAGTGATATCCGCTTTGCGGATTTTGTTCTGGGCAGTGATGAGGTCAAGGAGACCATCTTTGTTGAGATCAATCGCGATCGTACCAGTGGGATTCACGATATCAAGTCCCGCTTGCGATCCTACGTTTAAAAAAGCGCGAGTTTCATCCTGTTCAAAAAGCACGAGACGCGAGTACGGAGGAAATCCCGAGTTGTCGACCACAAGATCGATTTTTCCGTCGATGTCATAATCAAGCCAGATCGCGCGACGATCACCCTGGTTCCATGCTTCCGAAGTGGCATCCGAAAGATATTCGGTGCGGAGAAAATATGGCGGATAGGTTTCACGTGACCCGGTGAGAACAGAAGAGCGGTCTACTGATTCGTTGTCGTAGGCATGCGAGAGATCGCCGATGAAAACATCCATGATGCCGTCGTCGTTGTAATCGGTGCAGGCAGAGAAGAAATTTCGTCCCCCACCCGTAGGAATGAGACTTCCATCAGGATCGGAAGCGTAATTGGAAACCGGACCGATATCTTCAAAATATCGCTCGGAAGAACTCTGCTCGTGAAGATTCATCCAGAGTTTGTTTTTGTATCCGCTGGAGGAAACCGTCATGATATCCGGAAATCCATTCTGATCGATATCACACGATGATGATCCATATGTAGGACGTGCGTTCTGCGGATAGAGCTGAGAGGACAGCTTGGTCGCTTCGCCACGAAGAAGATTTGTCGCTTCGACAAATTTTCCTTTTACGTTGTGGAAAAGGCGATCGGCAACCGGAAGATACTGGCCGTTCTTTGTCTCAAACCAGTTCCCAAGAAAAATGTCCGGCCAACCATCAAGATCATAATCAATGACCGTGAGTGAGCTTGTCGGTTCCGGCAGGATCGTGAACGCATCCTTGGCCTCTTTAAAAGACAGAAGTCCCTTCACCACTTCTCCCCGATAATACTTCAGGGGAATCTGACTCACTTCCGAGCGCTGATTCAAAACGACAGAGAGGAGATCAGGCACGTGATCCTTATTCATGTCGACGATCACGAGAAACGAAGATTTGAAGTCCTCCGGCAAGGGATCGTAACCGGTCGCGAGGAATTTTTTCTTCGTTGGCTCAAAGAGATAAAACTTCGGGCGGGAATAATACGTCGGAAGAAGCACGAGATCCGTGTGACCGTCGAAATTTAAATCGACGGCATTGAAGCTCACTGCCTGAAGGCCCGAAAGACCAAAGGCATCCGTCCGGTCGACAAAGCTTCCGCGCTCTTTAAGAGTAGGGCCATAATTAATCGTCTGAACTTTCTTGGAAAGAGTGTCGAGCTCTTCGTCGAGAGCAAGCGCCTCTTCATCTTTACTCTTCTTAGGAGCGTTGGATGAACAGGAAGAAAAAAGAAGGGCCCCCGTGAGGAGGCCCGCAATAATTTTAGAAGTCGATGATGTCAAGGCCGTAACCATCTCTCTCCGCCACGTGCTTAGAGACCTTCGGGATAATCCTATCGAAGCTCGAAGTCAGGCGATGGTAATTCTTCGTGAATGTCTGCTGGCTGTCACGGCAGATCATTTCCGTGAGCTGCTTCACATAGTCTTTATCACTGTCTGAAATATCCTTGTTGTTCAGGATCGCAGTGGTGCGCGAGAGAACGCAAAGCTGAACGTAAAGCTCGATCGTCATGTTGGCAATACGAAGCTGTGGAAGCTCGTTACCAATAATGCTCTTTCCGTACTTCATGATGGTGTTTTCAACCGCGATCGCGAAGTCTTTCAGGTTGTGCGAGAACTTTTGCGAGTGACGCTCAAGGTCCGGGTGAACTTTTGTGAGTGTCTTAGTACCAAGTTGCTTAGTGATTCTTTTCTTTGCAAAGTTCGTGAGAACGCCAAGAGACTTGATCGGATCCTGAAGGGCCTTAGACACGTCAGCGATTTTTCCAAGTTCTTTCAGATCGTCAGAAGGACCTTTGATCCCTGAGAGCGCGGTAAAGATTCGAAGGATTTCGTTTGTTCCTTCGAAGATCAGATGAATGCGGGCATCACGCATGATCCGCTCATACGGGTACTCTTTCATGTAAGCGTTACCGGCAGCAATCTGAGTGGCCTTATCGATCGAGTCCCAGAGTTTTTCAGAACCATAAACCTTACAGATCGCGGATTCGTGCTCAAAGTGATTCATGCCACGGGTGATTTTTCCGGTGGTCATGTAAACGATACATTCAGTGGCGTAGCAGTTGGCGGCAATGGAAGCGAGTTTTTCCTGAATGATGCCGTAGTTAATGATGTAATCACCGAACTGTTTTCTTTGTTTCGCCTGATTAGTAGCAAGACCGAGAATCATTTTCATTCCGCTCACTGCGCCTGAACCAATCGAAAGACGGCCGGTATTCAGAACGTTCATGGCGATCTTGAAACCTTTGCCCAGTTCGCCGATGAGGTTACTTGCAGGAACTTTGACGTTATCAAAATAAACGGCGCGGGTTTCTGAAGCACGAATCCCCATCTTGTCTTCTTTCTCGCCGAAAGAAATTCCCGGCATGTCTTTCTCAACGATGAAGCAGGAGATTTTCTCTACTTTATTTCCCTGAGCATCGACGTGATCCGTTTTACAGAACACGCTGTAGAAAGTTGCGAGGCCAGCATTCGTGATCCAGAGTTTCTGGCCATTGATGGTATAGGTTCCGTCTTTATTGTCCGTCGCTTTTGTTTTGATGGAGTATGCATCAGAACCTGAACCGGGTTCAGTGAGACAGAAGGAGGCGAAGATCTCTCCGCTCGCCAGACGTGGAAGCCATTTTTTCTTCTGCTCTTCATTTCCTTCGTTCAGAAGGGCCTTGTAGCCAATCGACTGGTGAGCACCGAGAGTGGTACCGACGGAAGGATCGATCGCTGCGATTTCCGCAAAAATCCGCGAGTAAAGAGTCGTATCAAGACCGAGGCCACCGTATTCTTCCGGAACACCCAGACCGCAAAGTCCGAGTTCGGCGACACCTTTCAGGATCTCCGGTGGGATTTTTGCGTCCCGGTCGAGCTTTGCTGAATCAATAGAACTTTTCGCGAAAGTATTGATCGCGTCTGTCATCATCTTGGCAGTTTCTTTTTGAGCATCTGAAAATTGGGGAAATGGAAAAACTTCATCTTCAAGAATCTCGCCGTAAAAAAAATCGGCGACGATTGAAGGAATTTCTTTGCCTGAAGGATTGTTGGCCATGGAGTCCTCTTATTTTGTGGGAGATAAATCCTCATTATTATACGCTCGTGTGAGTTTCAGCGTACAAAAAAAGTGATCCTATCGTAGGGGCACTTCTCATCACACTTTATCCGAGCAATTCACTCGCGCACTCTAGCTGAGAGAAGAACTTGCACATCACATTATTATTGATGACAATAAATTGATGATAAATAAAATCAAAGACTTCCTTAAAAATAAGTTAGGAAAACGCCCACCGCGTGATCTTCCTGAAGAAGATTCGTCAGTTGTTGATTTAGGAACGCAAACTCAGGTTACAAATCCGTTCACACGCTTCACCTCGAGAACAAAAAGTTTCAGCTTCCGAAATATTTTCGGCGTGCGCACTATGAAACTCCCGTCGAATAAAAAAGACGACGGTGGCGGCGGAGCTCCTCTTCTCTCTCCAAGTCTCTCGAAGTTTGTTGAAAAATTTTTCTCGCGTTCTTCACGCGAGCCGATCCATCAATTCTTTCTCGTTATTCTTATCTGCGGCTTCACCTGGACTCTTGGAAAGATGGCGGCCCTCGCACTCAAGGGACAACCCAGTATTTCTTCACCGAAAGAATACGCACTTGATATCAATCTCTCGCAGGATTTTGATCCAATCACTCTCGGACAAATAAGAAGCATCAATCCTTTCCGCACAAACACTACGGGCGGCGGAAAGAAAAAAGTTGCTGACACAAAATGTGAGCAAGCGACGCAGGCATCGAACCTTCCGATCAAACTCGTGAACACTGTCGTGCTCCAGGACGAAGTGAAGTCTCTCGCCAGTGTTCAGGTGAGAAATGATCGCGAACTCGTTGAAGTGAGACAAGGCGATAAGATCCAGAACCTTGCCGAAATTTTCAAGATCACCCGTCTCGGGATGCTTGTGAAAAATCTTGAGAGCGGTGTGTGTGAATCCATCACTTCCGATAAGGGTCTTGCTCGTGGTGCCAGCCCGATTGAGATCATGTCTCCATCTGCGGCGAAGAACTTCAAGGCGCAGAAGAAAATGGCCGGCATCGAAAATGTCGGAAACAAGTTCCAGATCAAGAAAACTCTTCTTGATGAAAAGATGAAAGACCTCCAGTCGATTCTCACTCAGGCGCGGGGAATCCCTTATAACAATCCGGATGGAACGATGTCGTTCAAAGTGACTGAGATCGATCCGAACGGAATCTTCCCTTACCTCGGCATTCAGGACGGAGATATCATCACGTCCATCAACGGGAAACCAATTTACAGTCTCAATGAAGTTATGAATTTGTTCGGCAGGATCAGAAACCTGGATCAGCTTTCTCTCGGCATTAAGCGTGAGGGATCTGATTCCACACAAGAATACAATATCCAAAAATAAGGGATCACGATGAAACCTTCGGCCTTGCTCATTGCTCTCCTCCTCCTTTCGAACACGGCGAACGCCCAGTTCAACAAGTATCGGTCGCAGACGAGGTTCAAGACACCTCCGCAAGCAAACGACGCTTCTGCGGTTCAGCCGGAAGCGAATACAATGTCGACGGAAGACGCCGCTGCCGCTTTGAAAGCTGCAGAGACGATTGAATCCGAAGGTGACGAAGCAGATGCGGATGAATCTGCATTCGCGACGGACAATGACGATGAAGCAAATCAGGAAACTTTCGGGAATCGCCCGGGCAACAAACCCGAAGCTCCGAAGAATCCAAAATATGTAAACCTGAATCCGGAAACCGCTTTCGGTCCGGAGATCGTCGAGAGCTTCGACTTCCCTGATACCGACATCATGGAAATCACCCGTCACATGCAGAAGCTCACCGGGATCAATCTCATTCTTGATAAAGACGTGAAAGGAAAAGTCTCGATCATCGCTCCGACTCCCATCACTGTCGGTGACGCGTGGAAAGCTTATCTCGCCGCTCTCAACATGGCAGGGTACTCTCTCATTAAGACCGGTGCTTTTTACAAAGTGATCAACTCCCGGGATATCCGTTACACGCCGACTAAGATCTATACTGGTAACTACACTCCGGACACTGAGAACTACGTGATGAGAGTGATTTCACTCAAATCTGTTTCGGCAGCGGAGATCGCAAGAAACTTCCGTCCGTTCATGAGCCGTTACGGAAGAATCATCGACATCAAGCAAACCAACACCATCATCATCGCGGATACCGGTTCCAACATTAACCGTCTCGCGAAAATGGTGAAGTTTCTCGATGTTCCCGGCCACGAAGAATCACTTCAGATCGTGAAAGTGAAAAACTCATCTGCGCAGGAAATTGCAAAACTTCTCGATAATATTCTCAAGGGTGGTCAAGGCGGAGCTGCCGGTCGCCCGGGCACTGCTACTCCACGCTTCTCTGCAGGCGGAACAGGTTCTGAATCTACCAGTGTGATTTCAAGAATCATCGCCGAGCCAAGAACCAACTCGATCATCGCGATGGCAAATGCGGAAGGCGCGAAACAACTTCGCGAACTCATCCAGAAGCTCGACGTAAAACTCGTTTCTTCTTCTTCCAATCGCGTTCACGTTTATTACCTGAACTACGGTGACTCAGAAGAACTTTCAAAAACGCTCTCGAGCATCGTGAGTGGCGCGGCCGGATCATCCGGCGGAGCTGCCGGTGGTGCTACTGCGGGTGCCGCTGGTGGTGCTTCCCGCTTCTCCAGTTTTTCCGGTGGAGCTGACAGTGATAACCCGATCTTCTCTGCAGCAGTGAAAATTACTTCAGACAAAAACAACAATGCTCTCGTGGTAACTGCTTCGCCTACCGACTGGCTCACGCTGAAAGACGTTATTGCCCGTCTCGATATCCCGCGCGACCAGGTTTACGTCGAAGGACTGATCCTTGAAGCGAACGTAACGAAGAACCGCGCGTTCGGTGTTGAATACGCCGGGGCCTACGGACAAGGAACTGCTCAGCGTGCGGGCTTTCTTCCTCCGGGCTCGGCACTTCAGTCGCTTCTCACCACAGGTGCTCCACAAGCGATCGGCGGCTTGATTGCCGGTATCGGTATCGGGCCATCGAGAAATATCAAACTCGGTCAGGGTGCAAACGCAGCTGAAGCAAGAGTGAATGCAGTGAGTGCGGTGGTGAAAGCGATCGCGGCCCACGCTTCAACGAACATTCTTTCTGCTCCCCAGATTCTTGCGATGGATAACACTGAAGCAGTATTTGAAATGGGTGATACAGTTCCGGTGAGAAACCAGACAAATACCACAACCGGTATTCCCACTTTCTCAAACGGTACTCCCCAGGAAGCGAAGCTCACGCTCAAGATCACTCCGCAGATCAACAAGGTGACAAGATTCGTGCGTCTCAAGATCAACCAGAAGATCGATGACTTTAAACAAGGCACGACTCAGGACACGACTTCGGGCCTCGGTCTTCCAACGACTACTCGTTCTGCAGTGACGGAAGTGATGGTGCGTGACCGTGATACCGTCGTCATGGGTGGTATGCTTCGTGATAAAGAGACCGTGAGTAATTCCAAGATTCCAGTTCTCGGGGATATTCCCGTACTTGGTTGGTTATTCAAGAACAAATCCCGTCAGATTGATAAAGTGAACTTGCTTTTCTTCATGACTCCGAAGATTCTTGCTCCATACGCCAAGACGGCATCGGTGAACACGCGTGAAATCCTCAACAAACGCCGCGAAGGCATGAAGAATATGTTTGAAGAGGACGAGACTGATCCGAATGAAAAGGTCACCTCAGAACTTTCCGCCAAACTTGATAGACAGGTCCAGGGTCCACTCTATGACCTCACCGACGCTGAATACTACAAAAACCTGAACTCGCAGTCTGTCGGCAGAGAAAACAACGACGACGATGAAACTGAAGTTGAGACGCCGGATTATCAGGAGATCAAGAGGTCGATGGAGAATCCGAACAAACAGCAATAGGTTAAGAGATTAAATGCATACAGAGATTTTACGAAACGTAGAAACATCAAAGGAAAGGATCGGCGAGCTGCTCATCAAGCACACGTCGCTCACCAAAGCGCAGCTCGAGGAGGCCCTCGAGCTTCAGCGTCTTGAAGGTGGTCTCCTCGGAGACATTCTTCTCAAGAAGAACTACATCCTCCCCCACGATCTCATCAAGGTCGTGTGTCATCAGATCAATATTCCTTACCAGACTGATTTCAAAGTCGAGGACATTGATCCGAACGTGGTGAAGGATCTTTCGATCAACTACTCCAAGCTTCACGAAGTGCTTCCGTGCCTTGAGACGGATCATCAGGTGACGGTCTACGTTTCAAACCCGTTCAACTTCAACGTGCTGAACGATCTTCACATGATCTACAAAAAAGAGATCAAGATCATCTGTACGTCTCCGACGAAAATCCAGGACGCCATCAATAAAGTTTACGAGAAAGCAAACCGTAACATGGTGGACTCGATCGAAGATGAAACCTTCGAAGAGAACCTTGATCTGGAAGGACCGATCGATATCCTCGACTCCGCCGCCGATGAAGCGCCGGTGATTCGTTTCGTGAACTCCGTCATCTTCCGCGCAGTAAAAGAGCGCGCTTCCGATATTCACATCGAGCCATACGAGCGTGATGTGGTTTATCGCTTCCGCATTAACGGTGTGATGACTGAGATTCTTCGCCAGCCGAAGAAAACTCACGCCGCGGTTTCTTCGCGTATTAAAGTTATGGCCCGACTCGACATTGCGGAAAAACGTCTTCCGCAAGATGGTCGTATCAAAATCAAGATCGCAGGTAAGGACATTGATATCCGTCTTTCGACCGTTCCCGTTCAGGCGGGCGAACGGATCGTTATGCGGGTACTCGAGAAGAACAACACGGCCCTTAATCTCGAGACTCTCGGCTTCCGCGGAAAGGTTCTTGAAGGACTTCAGGAGCTCGGAGGCAGAAAGCACGGGGTTCTCTACGTCACCGGTCCAACCGGCCACGGTAAAACAACGACGCTCTTTGCGATCCTCGACCGGATTAAAACTCCGGACAAGATGATCATCACCGTGGAAGATCCGGTGGAATATGAAATCCCCGGGATTTCTCAGATTCAGGTGAACCATAAAATTGAACTCACTTTCGCGATTGCCCTTCGTTCGATTCTCCGTCAGAACCCGGACGTGGTGATGATCGGTGAGACCAGAGATAAAGAGACCGCCGAGATCGCGATCAACGCTTCCCTCACCGGTCACTTTGTGCTCTCTACCCTTCACACGAATGATGCGTCTTCCGCGCCCACTCGTCTTATCGATATGGGTGTGCAGCCGTTCCTCATTTCATCATCACTTGCGGGTGTCCTTGCCCAACGACTTATCAGAACTCTTTGTTCTGCGTGTAAGCAGCGCTCGAACCTCACTGAATATGAGATGATGATTCTTGATATCGACGATGTTCCGAATACAGCAACGATTTTCAAACCCGTTGGTTGTCCTCGCTGCTCGAACACCGGTTACTCCGGACGAACGGTCGTTTCGGAACTTCTTCTCATGAACGATGAAATCCGCGCTCTCATTATTCAGAAAACGGATGCGGCCACGATCAAGAAAGCAGCGGTTCGCGCCGGCATGAGAACTCTCCGCGGTGATGCTCTCGATAAAATCTTTGAAGGTATCACTTCAGTAGAAGAGATCATGCGCGCGATCAACGCAGAAGAGGAAAGTTAATCGATGCCTATCTACGCCTATAAAGGAATGGATCGCACCGGCAAAGAAGTAAAGAACACGATCAACGTGGAGTCGATCGTTGCGGCCAAGCAGCGTCTGAAATCGATGGGCATCATGCTCATCGACATCAAGGAAGAAAAGGCCAAAGGCACTTCCAGCGGTGGTGGTTTCCGTCTCGGCGGTGGTGTTTCGGTTGATGACCTCGCTCTCATGACAAGACAGATGGCCACTCTCATCAAAGCAAAAATTCAGATCGTGGAAGCACTTTCGGCACTGGTTGATCAGGTGGAAGACAAGAACCTTCGTCTCGTCCTCTCGGATGCGCGCCAGAAAGTGAATGAAGGTGCCTCGCTCGCGAAAGCGTTTGGTGATCACCCGAAAGTTTTCAACTCGATTTATGTGAACATGGTGGAAGCGGGCGAAGCTTCCGGCACACTTGAACTCGTTCTTCTTCGTCTCGCGGACTTCACTGAAGCTCAGGTGAAGCTCAAAAATAAAATCAAAGGTGCGATGACGTATCCGATGATCATGGGAGTCTTCGGCTTCGGCATGATGAACGTGATTTTTATTTTCGTTATCCCGAAGATGGCGAAAATTTTTACGAGCACCAAGCGTGAGCTTCCGATGATCACCAAGATCTGTATTGGTATCTCCGAATTCATGCAGGGTTATTGGTGGGCAGTGATCGTTGCGATGGTGGGTGGATTTTTTGCGTTCCGTCGCTACATCAATACACCGAAGGGCCGCTCACAATGGGATGCACTACTTTTGCGCATGCCGGTTGTGGGTCTTCTCGTGAAAATGATCAATGTCAGTCGTTTCTGCTCAACATTAGGCACGCTGATGCAATCCGGCGTTCCTATTCTCACGGCAATGTCGATCGTGAAGAACCTTATTTCCAATGTTCACATGGCGGATGCCGTCGAGAAAGCACGTGTCAGTGTTTCTGAAGGTGCTTCCCTCACCCAACCTCTCATTCAAAGCGGCTACTTTCCGCCGATGGTCACTCACATGATCAAGCTCGGTGAACGCTCCGGCGAACTTGAACCGATGCTGAAAATCATTTCAGAAAACTATGAAGATCAGGTACAATCAAAAATCGGCGGACTCACCTCGATTCTCGAACCCATCATGATGATGTGTCTCGGTGGAGCAGTAGGTTTTATCGTCTTCGCCGTCGTTATTCCGATGATGGATCTCACGTCACCTAAGTAAGGAGCTTTATGCTGAAAGATATGCGCAAGTTGGTAGCTGAATCACAAAGAGGTATGTCGCTCGTCGAAATCCTGATCTCACTCACACTGATGGGGATCGCAGGTACATTCGTTGCGGGTAAAGTTTACGAGCGCCTTGAACAAGGTCAGATCGACTCTGCCAAGATCCAGCTTCGTGCTCTCGGTGATCGCGTGAAGGAATTCCGTCGCGATTGTTCTTTCTATCCGACGGAAGACCAGGGCCTTGATGCTCTCATTGAAAAACCAACCGGCGGTCGTGAGTGTAAAAGATATTCACCAAGCGGATACATCGACGGTGGTAAAGTTCCTAAGGATCCATGGGACTATGACTTCGTTTACACTTCTGACGGGAAGACCTTCGACATCAAGACCATGGGGGCCGATGGCGCTGAAGGCGGCGAAGGCGTAGATGCCGACATCTCACTCAAATCTCTCTAATTTAAATTCTCACAAACAATCAGGGTTCTCACTGGTAGAAGTGCTTGTAGCAATTCTACTGGTGGCCCTTGTTCTTTTGGCATGGCCAACCGGTGACAACGATGCTCACCGCGAACTCGTTTCGACCATTGAAAGCATAGACAAATCTCTTTCGTTTGCCGCCAACGAAGCTGTCCTGAGAAATACGGTCGTTCGACTTCGTCTTTCTCTGGAAAAATCCCCTGTCGAATACACGGTTGAGTATGGGCCTGCCGGAAATCTTCCGCTTCCTGAATTATCCAAGGATGTGGTGAAGTCTCTTGCTCAGGAAAAAACCGAAAAAGAGAAGCTTTCGTTTCTGGATAAGCAATTTACCAAAGTGGAAGAGTTCGAAGACGTGAAAGTCGAACTTTCTGACGAGGTCACCGTCCTTGGTGTCGGCTCCTCTTCGCAAAGAAAGCTCATGACGGGGGGAGAAGCGAACATTTACTTCTATCCGACGGGTGAGAAGGATGCCGCTCTCATTTTCTTTGCCACCACCCAGGAGATTGCCTGGATGGAGGTACAACCGTTTCTCTCCTATACCAATAAGACTTATCAGCTGATCGATAGCAAGCGGGTTGCGAAACTGGAAGACATCCTCCAAACTAAGATGGACGAGGTATATAAAGAGTGGATCGGAAGGTAACTTTCCTGAGTGAGCGCGGATTCTCCTTACTGGAGGTCATGATCGCGTTCGTCCTGTTCACACTCTTCGTCACTGCCTTCCTCACCTCCACCGGCTACAACGTCAGCGACTCCACCAAAAACGAAGAGCAACTTCTCCTGGAAACTCTCTGCGAGAGAAAACTCAATCAGATCATGCTCGATCCGCCGAAGTTTCAGAACATCACTTCTTCAGGCCTCAAAGAAACAAAAAAATTTGAAGAGTCTGCGCTTTCTAACTACGAGTACACGCTTGAAGTAAAAAAGCTCATGATGCCTGACTTCACCCAGATGTTCGCACAGAAGGGTGGTACTAACCAGGCAGCGGACGACGCTTACGAAGGAAATTACTTCGGCAACGGCGGAGGCGCAAAGAAGGGAGGAAACGGTGCTCTCGAAAAAATGGTTTTCGAAGAACTCAGAAAAAATATTGAAAAGATCATCTGGCAAGCGCGCGTGACGGTGACCAACCGGGAAACGAAAGCAAGCTGGTCTCTCTCGACATATCTCACCAACTACAATGAGAAGGTACAGATCAATGTCGGGTTTTAAAAAACAGAATGGTTTTACTCTTCTTGAAGTTCTTATCGCCATTACACTTCTGGGATTCATCACTCTCGGCGTGATCTCGGTCACTGACAATGCCGTTCTCACCAAAGATCGCACGGCAGAGACCAATAATAATAATCTCGCGATTGAATCGGCACTTTCCCGCTTTGAATGGGATTTTGAACAGATCTACTCCCCGCTTTTCTTCTCGACCCAGATGAACATGCAGTCGATGGTCTCCAATCCCGCCGCGATGGTCGATAATGATCACGATGGCCGTGACGACAACTCCGGCCAGATGATGAACGCCAATGCCAATGCACAGGCAGGCGCCCAGCAGATGAATCCGCAACTCCAGGCCTATTACGAACAAGTGGTGGAGCGCATGCAGATGAATGAGCACTTCAGCGGTCTTTCCAAGGAAGGGCTTCTGATTCCGAAGTTCTTTGCACCTGAAAAAAATATTTTTGAATTCTTCACCACGTCCAATCGCCGGAAGATGGAAAACACCAAGCAATCGAGCTTCGCCTGGGTGAGATATGGTCTCTCTGACATGACTCAGGATCAGATTAAGTACAGCGAAGAAAATACCAAGGAAGGCGTTCAGATTCCCAAGGGCCTTAAGAACTTCACGCGCTGGTTTGATCCGAATGATCCGTGGGGAACAAAAAAAATTGATATTGAACGCGTGAAAGGCACAGTGATCCTGGAGAATGTCGAAGCACTCGAATTCTCCTACTGGGACGTCCAGAAAAGAAAGTGGGAAACGAGTATTCGTTCGGTCCAGAATGGGATCAATATTCTTCGCGCGGTGAAAGTTTTCATCACCTGGTATGACTCTCAGGGTGTGAAGCGTTCGGTAGAAAGAATCTTCCGCAATCACTGGCCGCTCGTTGCTCCGAATGACCAGGCGGCGGGCCAGACAACTGCCGGACAAACAACCGGTGCTGCTACCGCGGGAATGAACGGAGGACAAACCACCAGTGGTCAGATGAGCGGAGGCCAGACCGGCGGATTTGGAAATACGGGAGGAACATTCTGATGAAGAAAATTCTTTCTAATCAGCGTGGCATTGCCCTCATGATGATCATGACTGCAATTCTTTTCCTCACCGTGATTTACGGCGACTTCACGTTTGAGTCCAAGATCTCGCGCATGAAAGCGACGAATATCATGGATCGCACACAGGCAAAACTTCTCGCCGAATCAGGCATTCAGATGGCGATGACAAGACTTCGTCTCTACAAAGAGGCCTACAATACCATCCAGGGAAATCCGAATTACAAACAAGCAGTTCCGCCCCAGCTTCTGAATCAGCTGTGGGAAGTTCCTTATATGTTCCCCATTCCTCTCGGACAGGGTGTCAGCCGCACGTTCAAGGACAGTGTGGATAAGTTCATGAAGGAAAGTGTGATGGACGGCGAGATCCGCGTGACCGTGCAGAATATTTCCAATCGTCTGAATCTGAACCTCCTTCGTCTTGATATGCAGAAACTGGTCATGCAGCAAAACAATGCGAATAACCAGAACGGCACGGTCTACGACGATGCTCAGACGAGAGCGAATTACGGCAACCAGCAGTTCTCCGTTGATAATGCGCTCTACATGACGATGAAGCGACTCGTGGATCAGAAACGTGAAAAAGACGATGGCTTTGACGATAAATACGGCAACATCAATTATCAGACGCTCTTTGCAAATCTTCGCTACTACATGTCTGATATCGGAACCAATCAGTACGATCCGATGTTCGGCGAAGCTGAGCAGACGTTCCAGCGCGTGCCCCTTCACGCCAAACATGGCCCGATGACTTCGGCTTCTGAGCTTTACACGATTCCGGGATGGGATGACGCCCTGATTGAACTCATTCAGAATGAGTTCAGCGTTTATCCTACGACTCAAATTGATTTGAATAAGATCACCGCCAACTTCCTCAAGATTCTTTTTCCTTCGATCACTGAAAATGACATCAAGGAATTCTTTCTTTACCGGGATGATCCGCAGAATCCAAAGTTTTTTAATTCCATCGGTGATCTCAAAAAATACTGGGTGGATATTGAGCGGCGTTTTTCTTCCGAGGAGTTCGATGCCCGAATCAACATGCTTCAAGGTAAGGGCATTTCCTTTGGCTCCAATCCGAATCTTTTTAAAGTGATCGCGGAAGGAATCTCCAATCGCTCCACCTACACTCTGGTCGCAACCGTGATTCTTCCTACTCAGCAGAGTGCTCAGGGCACACAACCTGGACAGACTCCTCCCACACAGCCAGGACAACAACCTGGACAGACTCCTCCTACACAACCAGGGCAACAGCCGGGCCAGAACGGAAACAACCAGCAGCAAAACAGTCAACTACTCGATCCACGCATCGTTGAGATACAGGTTAACTAAGTTAATTCACTGGTATTCAATCCGACATTCGCGCTAAAATAACATTATGCATATTCTCGCGATAGACGTCGGTTCTTATTCAATTAAGTACATCTCCTCTTTCATCGATCGCAGGAAGATCACTCACGTTGATATGTCGGAAGTGATCATCTCGGATTATCTCGAAGATCATCCGGCGATGCCGATTCGGGACGCGCAGATGAACATCGTTCAGGATGTTCTCGCCAACACCGCTCGTCCGGACACGCGGATTATTTTCCAGGCCGACAACGAAATGATGACGACGCGGTTTCTTGAACTTCCGGTGAAGAACAGGAAGAAGGCCGATCTCATGCTGCCGTTCCAGCTTGAGGAAGACATTCCGTACGCGCTCTCAGAAATTCATTTTGCTTATCGCCTCGAGGGGCAAAAGAATAGTCATCACGCTCTCGTTGAGCTCATCCGTGAAACGGATTTTGAGCCTTACTACGGTTCACTGAAAGAAAGAGATATTCTCCCGACGATTCTCACCACTGAAGCCTCTGTGATGGAGAACTATTTTCATCAGAACGCGATCGCGGGGCCGTTCTGTGTGGTGAACCTCGGACACAAAACCACGCGCGCTTATTTCTTCTTCAACTCGCGTCTCCTCGCCACTCACGTAAGTTACGTCGGTGGTGATGACGTCAACGAGATGATTTCTGAAACGTATAAGATTGATCCTACAGAAGCGATCATCTACAAGCATCAGAACGCATTCTTCCTTACCGCCAACCAATATGGCGAAGTGGATGAAGCACAGAGAGAATTTGCGAGCTCAATGGACAAAGTGTTCCAGCCGCTCGTTTCGGATTTCTCGCGCTGGCGCATTGGTTTCAAAGTAAACTTCAACCTCACGATCAATCACGTCTTCATTTGCGGTGGCACTTCCAACATCAAGAACATCGCTAACTACCTCACGGAGAAGTGGGACACGAAGGTCACGCTCCTTGAGAGCTTCGACAAGATTGAGTCGGAGAAAGTCGACCTCAACGCCAAAAATAAATCCAAGTTCGCTCTCGTGAACATGATGGCTCTCGGCTTCAAGCGGAAAAACCGCTTCATCAATCTTCTCACCGGAAGATTTGCCCAGACGTCTCTCACCGAGATCCCGCTTCACTCGATGGCCTTCCTCGGCGTGCGCGTGGGTCTGGTGACCTTGTTGTTTGTGATGTCGCTTTTTCTTGAAAGGTTTTTCCTCAATCGGGATATCCAGACTCTGAACGCAAGACTCACGACCACGATGAAAAATGATGAGCTCGCGATTCCGCCGAGACTTCGCCGCCAGCTTCTCACGAATCCGCGTCCGATTCTCGATAGTCTCAATAAGCGCGCACGCAGTGTGAAGCAGGAAATCTCCACTCTCCAGTCAGCAGTGGAGATCAAGGCCCTCGCTCCGCTCGTCACCGTCGCTCAGATCGTGGCGAACTCCCCGGGTGTGACCATGACCCAGTTTGTGAATGATAATTCCGGCACAGTCACTGCTCACTTTGAAGCGGAAGAAGTGAAAGATCTCGTTCAGCTTCAGACTGCTCTTGAATCCGGAAGACTTACTGATGCCCGCACTCAGCTTGATGAAAAAAATAAAAAGCTGACACTTACTGCACAAGGAAACTGAGATGGAAGACGCAAACGCCAAACTCCCCTATCTCAAGCAAATGGACCGTTCGATCTTCGAGCAGATCGACAAGTTCAAGACCACTCCGAACTACACCGTTCTCACAGACTTCTATAACAATCTCGAAGAAGAGCAGCAGAAGCTTTTTAAGTTTGGCATTCTCGTTACCCTGATTCTTCTTCCCGTCATTATTCTTTCTGTTCTCTGGTGGCAAAATCAAAGTGTCCGCGCTGAACTTGATCTCCGCACACAGATCATGAACAAGGCCCAGCAAATCATCGGTGAGGCCCGCGGTGTGACTTCCATCAGCCCGCAGCTCATTTCTCAAAGCCCGATCGACTCCGAAGAAATGCTCACGAGCCGCGTATCCAACGCTGTCGCTGGATCGGGCATGGACACAAGCAAGATCTCCCGCGGAGAATTTGTTACGACTAATATTTCTCCGAAGATCTTCCAGACCGAAGCCGTACTTAATTTCACAAACGTCAGTACCGACGAACTGATGAATGTCTTCACTAATCTCATCCGCAAAGAAAAAATGAGAATCTCGGAAGTGACCATCAACCGCAATCAGGACACCGGACTTCTCTTCGGGAATTTCCGCGTGATTCACCTTGCGACTATCCAGCCAACTGAAGGTGAGCAATAATGGCGATCGCATCAGAAATCCATTCGCTGGAAGAGATTAATTACAAGGGCCGCATTCGTCCGATACTCATGGGCCTCATCTGTTTCTGGCTTCTGATCTTCTCTTTCCTCACTTACTACCCGTTCGGCGAAAAACTGAAAGACCAGATCAAGAAGATGTCCGCCGGTAGTTGCGCCATTGATTACTCTGATATCGGAATGGAACTTCTTCCGCTGCCAAAACTCGTGATCCAGGACCTTATCATTCCTTCGAGCTGTACCGGGAGAGAAGGCGCGCCTTTGCGTCTCGAATTCGTGAATCTTTCCTTCCGCCTCATCAGCTTTTCTCCTCTGGGAATTCCTTTTAAGCTCGAAACCCGTTACAACAATCAACCGATCGAACTTTTTTATGTCGTGGGCCTTTCCGGACAAACGATACGCATGAAAGACCAGCGGCTTGTTCTTTCGCGACTCGAGGCCCTCATGGGGAACTTCAAGCTCGGTGGCTCAGTTACAGTTGATGTTCTCATGCAGATGGACTTCAAGCAGAACCTCACTGGACTTGATATCAAGGCACAATCAAACGATTTTAAAATTCCTGCGCAGACAGTGATGCAGAACTTCAATCTTCCGACTTTGTCAGTGCGGAAGTTTTATCTCGAGACCACCTCTGAAAACTTCCCTGCACTTCGCGTGAGTAAGTTCATCCTTGGTGATCCTGACTCTCCGGTGCGCATGGATCTCAAGGGACGTGTGAATGTGAGAGAGCCATTTGCCTTCTCACCGATCAAGCTTGATGGAGAACTCGCCTTCTCTGAACAATTCAAGCAACAATTCCCGGTGACGTTCATCGTGAATGAATCCTACACCGTCAAGGATGGATTCTATCAGGTGACTCTCGGTGGAACGGTCGGCGCTCCCCAGCTTCAGCCACGCTAGTATGTTTGAAAAAAAACTCTCCGAGGCGATCCATTCATCCGTAATCCATCCGGGTCTTCGGGAGATCATGGATTATGCCGTTCTTCCCGCGGGAAAGCTTTTTCGTCCGCGCCTCGTCGAAGCGATTGCCCTGGATCTCAATAACAAACTCTCAGATGATCACGTTCATCTGGCCTCTGCAATTGAACTTCATCACGCCTACACACTCGTGCACGATGATCTTCCTGCCATGGATAACGATCTCGTGAGACGCGGAAAACCATCCACGCACGCGCAATTCGGCGAATGGAAAGCGATCCTCGCCGGCGACGCTCTTCTCATCGCTTCGTTTGAAGAACTCATGAAAGTGAAGTCAGCAAAAATCCGCGAGCTCCATCGTCTCTTCAGCTGGTGTACCGGAGGCAAAGGCCTCATTCTCGGGCAGTATCTCGATCTCGGAAGTCTCGGCAAAGTGAGCACCGAAGAAGTCGTCCGGATTCATGAATTAAAAACTGCCCGGCTCATCCAGGTCGCCGTCGCCGGGGCCGCACTCATTTCGCAGAATAAATTTTCACGTCCCTATTTCCGGCTGGGTCGTGACATCGGCGTGACGTTCCAGCTTCTCGATGATCTGAACGAGCTCACCGTGAAAGATCTTTCTCCTCACGAAAAAGAAATCAATCCATTTCTCCTGAACCGGACTCTTGCGATGGACTCGTTCTGTCGTTCCTACTCGAATCTCCGCGATCACATGAAAAAAGAAAAGCTCGATCACCTGAACGGAATGCTGGAAAATTATTTTGAGGATAACCGGAAGGCGCTGGTGAGTGGTCTGCCAATGATCGAGGCTCACCTCGGGCAAAAAATCTCTGAAGACCTGAAGAGCTTTCTGTAAAAAAAAGGGGTGACCGAAGTCACCCCGAAAAGTTCACTTAGTAAGTTCCGAACACCTGCCGGTAACAACGGGCGCCTGATTCCATATCACTCATCGCCATACATGAAGCCGCGTAGTACTCAAGAGAACGGAAGCGTCCGTTCTGGATAGAGTTTCTGTAACAGTTTCTCTCATCAAGCCAGGTCTTGCCGATTTTGCAGGCCTGCGCGACCGCATCAGTTGCAATCCTTTCATCAGCAAAATCTTCCGGGGCACGGCGGACACCATCGAGAAGGCAGTTCGAGTTCTCAAGCCATGATCTGGTCGGCGAGCAGAGATTTATGAAAGGCATGAGTCTCTCAGCAGAAAGCCCCTGAATCAAACTCTCCATCACTTTAGTCCGCACTTCCATATCAGAAAGAGGAATCACGATATCCTGAATGAGTGATCCCACCGGCACGTCATACGATGACGGATAAGGATTTGGTTGCGGCTGTGGGTACGGCTGCGGATAAGGATTCGGTTGTGGTTGCGGATACGGATTCGGACGCGGCTGAGGAATCGGACCTGGGTTTGGTCTTGGCTGCGGAATCGGTTGTGACTGAATGTCTTTCACACAATCCACGCCACCAAGTTGCGGACTCACGCGAAGAGCTTTCCGGCACTGTTTCTGAGCACCGTAACAATTGTCACCGTAACTAGTGTATGTCGCTACTACTCTGCGGGAAGCACTGATCATGTCATAGTAACAAGTCTGTGCCATGAGACCAGAAGACAAAACGAGTGCGAACAAACCGAAGATTGCTTTCATTTACTTTTCTCCCTGAAAAGTGAGTGACCTTACTTTTACTCTTACCTCGAAGAGAGAATTGAAGAGAAGCACCAATGTAAATTGTTACAAGATATTATTTAGCGGGTATCAGAGTGACACTGAATTGGGATCGAAGTGCTACCACTTCCGCATGAATTTGATGTGCCGGATGAAGTCCAGGGCCTCCTGGATCGTATCGCGGACACTCGCCCGTGAAACTGCGGCAGGAGAAAGTGCCACACTTTCTTCCGACTGAAGCTGGATCTTCGCCTCAGGGATGGTGAGCTTTTCTTCAAAGAGAAGTTTTTTGATCCGGAGAATTGTTTCTACGTCTTTGCGAGCATAAAGCTTCTGTCCAGAATCGCCCATCACTGGTGCGATCTCCGGAAACTCTGTTTCCCAGAAACGAATCACATAAGGCTTCACCCCCGTGATGGGGGTGAGCTCTTGAAATTTGAAATTGGATTTATTGGGAATCATGAAAACAGGATATCAGGAGAGACTATTCGTCGTCATCCTCATCATGATTATCGTCGTAGACAGTATCATCAACGTTATTCAGGAAGCTTGAGAGAGCACGTGGCTTGGCTTCCTTGACTGGAAGTTGTGTGTTCTCATTCCCATTCTCGTCGAGACGGTGAGCGTAGCGCTCGGTGATATCTTCTTTGAGAATTTGCGAAGGCTTGAACGTAAGTACACGACGTGCACTGATGTTCATCGCTGTACCCGTTTGCGGGTTACGACCAACGCGAGTGGCCTTATCGCGAATGGAGAAATTTCCGAAGCCGGAAATTTTCACTTTCTCGCCTTTGGCCAAAGTGTCTTTGATCACTTTGAAAACGAGATCCACTAATTCAGCAGCTTCTTTCTTAGAGAAACCCGCCTCTTTATAGATTCGTTCAACTATGTCTGCCTTGGTCATGCTCATTGAAAATCTCCCATGAACTTTCATCAGCTTATCGGAAAAATTTACTAATTATTAATAGCTTAGCAGGGAAAGGAGACTGCGCAATAGAAAAAATCTGCCAAATATTGATTTTTTGGAGAAAGAGCGATCGCCGAATTCAAAAATCGCCCGATATCTAAGGCTTAGGTTTTACGGACTATCAATAACTTACTCCTCATCCTCAGTCATTAGTCTGCCGATAGGTATGATTATCCCAACTCATTACCGGACCAACGAGGTCAAGATGAAGACTCTTATCCTTCTCCTCTCTCTCTTTATTTTGGTTTCCTGCCAGCCCTCTTCCTCTTCAGGTGGAAGTGCTGCGAGTGCGGAAACTGAATCTTCTTTTTTGAGAGGTGGCGAAAGCAGATTGATCAAACCACCTCTGAGAAACAATACCGCACCGGTTGTCGCAGCAGGAACTGATATCACTGTTACTGATGCTGATAAAAACGGCTCGGAAGTTATTCATCTGAATGGTTATGCAACCGACGCAGAAAATAACATCACTACCTGCCAGCTTTATCGCAACGGTGTTCTGGTAATTGCTGGTGGTGATGATTCTGTCTTTCGTACTCCGCAGACTCTTTCGGTGGGCTCGTACGAATTTCTCATGAAGGCGACTGACTCCAAGGGTCTCCACTCGAGTGATACAGTTGTTGTGAACGTGAATGCCGCTCCCCCAACTCCTCCGGTTATCGTCGTGAACTCTGCTCCGGTGGTGAATGCGGGCCCCGACTTCGCCGTCACTGATGCCGATAACAACGGATCTGAATCAGTGAAACTCGCGGGTTCTGCCACAGACTCCGACAACAACATTACGACTTACGTCGTGGCGGTCGATGGTTTCTCGGTGCTCAATGGATCAACTGCTGCAACACTTACGAACTCAATTACACTCAAAGTCGGCACACACACGATTGCCATGGCCGCCACTGATTCAGGCGGACTCAAAGGGACAGACACTGTCATCATTACCGTGAAAGCTCCCGCAGTGACGAACACCGCTCCGGTGGTAAACGCAGGTTCAGACATCGTCGTCACCGATCAGGACAAAAATGGTTCTGAGATGATCAACCTCGCGGGCTCGGCCTCTGATGCT
>JBJMLZ010000046.1:0-6953 GCA_045805035.1 Bacteriovoracaceae bacterium | reverse complement strand
TGTGGTTTTTTGTCGCCATCAAATCCGAAGGGGGATTCATGACCTTGAATAAACTTCTGCTTCTCGGTCTCTTCGCGCTGGCAACAAATGCATTCGCTGCTGTCGAAGAATACGACCAGACGAAGTTCTACACGATCAACCAAGTGACCGTGAGTGAAATTTCCCATGATGTGATTCTTGATCACGCTGTCCAGAAGACAGTGAGTGAGGCCTACCTTGATCAACAAACTCCGGGGACACCTGGAAGAATCGAAACTGCCGGACGAATCATCAGTATGGGCCGCGATCTGGTTGCTCTCGGAGAAGACATCTACCGCCTCGTTTCTAAGGGCAAGCCCAACGTCACTACCGCATACGATCCCATCAGTGTTATCCCGAAAGAAAATGGAAGGCCGGTTGATCTGATGGATACAGAATCATGGTCAATGCCAGCAAAGCGTACATACCAGCTCACTCTGAAAAACCTCTACGGAATTGCTGTAGTGACTTTCAGATACTCGGTAATCTTCTCTTATAACGGTTCATACAATGGCACAGGTAAGTACATCACTGCCGCTCAGATTCAGCCGGATTACGTGAACGTCCTCTGGGGATTTGATTTCAGCGCAACGATGAAGCTCTCTGGAATCCAGAATCAGGGAACAAAGGCAAATCCAACTGCCGCTGCTACACTCAGAATGGAGTACACTGCTTCAAACGTGATGAACTCCCGCACTATCGGTGACACATACTTCATCACTGGTCGCGGCGGTTTCAAAAAACTCTAAAGATAAGCAACTTCAATCACACCATCGCTCTGGCGCTTGAGAAATTCCTCAAGCGTCAGCTCGCAGGTGAGCCACCCGTTCTGAATCACACATTTTTTGCATACTCCTTCTCCATCACAGCTTGAAGCAATAGTGACGCCTTTACCTCTCAGGAAATGAAGAAGATCGTTTTTGAGATCGCTATTCTCATAGCTCACTGGATAGTCCCGCCCTGAAGCAAGGCCGCGGACAATTACTTGCACACGAAGGCCCCGGGATTCCGATCATCGATAATAAAACGGGAAGTGTTATCAATCGAAGCATAGGCCCAGATGTTGCCCAGTTTTTCGGCGTTGTAGATCGGAAGATTGAGCTTCAGAAGGTTTTCGATCTGCTCTCCACGACTTCTTCCTGATTCAATAATCAGCCTCACCGGATCAGAGAGAAAAAGATGTCGGGAGTGGCGAATCAGACGATCAATTTCAGGAATGCTCTGGCTGCGCGGAAGTCCGTAACGAACAAGATGAAACAGATGCTGACCTGGATCTCGGCTCTGGTTCGAGAACGCCCAGATGCGATTCGGATCATTTTCGATCACGCAGACTGCTGAGCTTCGAACCTTGGATTCGCCCTTAAAGAGTGGCGACTGGCCAAGAGGAATGACCTTGTCGATCTTTTGTGAGCTTGAGGCCATGAAAGCATTCTTGTCTTTTTTAAACCCGAAGATGTTGGCGACCGGGATGATCTTATCAATGAGAAAGATAGAATTGTCGTAGAGATTAAAATCGTAATTACATTTTCCGCTCTGACCTCTGTTGGTCACAAACGGCGTGAGATACGTGTTGATCACGATCTTCTGATTCTTTTCCACATTCCGGTAGGCCTTGATGAGCTCGGTATAATTAACGAAGGGGTTCGTCTCATTCTCTTTCAGGATTTCATTGCCACGGTAGTAGTAAGACTGGAGTACCGGATTCGCTTTGATTTCCTCACGGTGAAGAAAAAGAAAGGCCTCGAGATCTTTACCAAGCTTCAGCTTCTTCCCGAGGGAACTCTCAAGCATCTTAGCGTAATGTTCAAGCGTGGTTTTTTTCCCAAACTTCCTGAGGATCCATTCGACGCCATAGAAGTAGGGGTATTGCTCTTCCGGAGTTTCGGAAAAAAAGTCGAAGTAAAAACTCTTGTCTTCATTCTGGATCAAAACCTGCAGACGCGAAGTTGCTGACGACTGATCCGGACGCACAGAGAGCTGCATGAGACTCCAGAGCGCGAAGTGGTCGAAGAAATCCAGTTTCCATTCCCGGGCCATATCGATGTAGGCAGTTTGTGAAGGTTCGTTGGTCCCGATCAGCTGAACAGCATACTTGTGATCAAGCGGACAATAGGTAGCTTTCAGAGGTCCGCGCTCGATCCGGTCTTCCTGAATAAGAGGGGCATCGATCTTCGAAATAAAATACGAGCAAGAAGTGATGAGGAGAAGGAAGGTGAACTTAAGCATCCTCTTCCTCGAGTACAATGTCGGGAGAAGAGTGAGAGTGCGCAAGCTTAAAACGTTCCTGGATATCCAGTGAAGCATCCAGATCCCATGCTTTTTTGTCTTTTGCCTTCAAAGTTGTCACGATAAACATTCCTGAATTCTCCGGGCCACCCACTGGCTGACACTGAAGGTTCAGTAGTTCGAATCCTGAAGTAAGAATTCCTTGCATAATCTTGTCGAATTCCCGCTCACGATACCCGGTTTTCCTTTGAGGAGGGGCCGGAATATAGAAAGTGAACGTCTTGATTAAAACTTTCTTTTTTCCTGAGTTCACTCGTCGGTTACTCATCTTCTTCGCTCCACTATCTCTGTTTTCCATCATTTAAACATAAGCAGATCTGATTTGTAAGTCAGCGTGAGAGAATTATGAAGAAGGCCTTCGTTGATTCTTAAATAAGAATGCTTGGAAAAACTTTCCCACCTATATTTTTCTTTGTCCGAAAAAAAGATTGGGTATAATGATTGTAAGATGTGACAGGATGTCACTCTCAAAGGCAAGATGCCGAAAAGAAGGGAGCCAAGCAGGGGCTCCCTTTTTTTATTCCCTCTGATTAAAATCATTCCAAATTAATTTACTGTGCTGAGTAATTTACGCACTCAGAAGTTAGGGTATTTTTTCCGCGCGCATACCGATGGTCCGGTTTTGAGCACGAGAAAATCCTGCGGGTTTCCTTTGTCCAAAGCATGCTTTCTTCTGATCTCTTTTTTGATTTCAGTGAGAAAGTCCGGAAGAGAGTTTGTGACAAATGAATCACCGAAATGCTTTTGTCTGAACTTTTCTCCGAAATCAAACCCCAGATTGTTATTGTAGTAATCCATCATGTTGTCATTGGCGAACATGTTATCTTCGTGAGCGGCCATGAATGTTCTTGCTGCTAAGGGGCCAGCTTTCCAGGTGAGGTAAGAACTCATGACAAAGTGTCTGACTGCATCGACTTCGTCATCAACTTCATAAACGCCTCGATCAGAATTTTCCGGATCAATCGGACACATGGACTTTGAGACTTCAAGTCCCAGATCAGCGGCCGCTTTGATGAAGACTGTGAGTTGAGGATTCTTCTGAATAGTTTTCCATTCACGCTCATCCAGGAACTCACTTCCGGCAAGACCATCGAGAATTTCTTTTGCTGACCAGGTGAAAAAATTGAGATAGCCCATGTCATGGACGTCCTGAATACAGATCGTCGTGTCCTGATGATAGGTCAGGGTACGCTCCTGGGACTCTGCTGTGGGGAGACCCATAAATATGGCCAGGAGGAGGATGAACCAGGGTTTATTCCTTGTCATATCCCTTTTATCGGTTTTTATCCAAATTTCTAAATGACTATCGAATGAGCACCTGTACTGCGAAGTCCCCATTCCAGTGGCCTGATTTGAACCTGGTTGTTGGAGAAGGTCACGAGCCGCAAAGGTTGGTCGTTTTGTCCGGAACCGACGATCACCCCATTCAGGGCAGGAGAGACGGCGAGACTAAGAGCATCCACTATATGATGGATGTGCAGGAATTCTCCACTTCGGGACCATACAAAAAGGGAATCAGTATGTGGACAAGTGGCGAGAATGTAATTCTCAAAATGAGCAACACTCAAGAGCTGTACGCGAGAGTAAGAAGCAAGACCTTGGGGAAAAGAAAACTTTTTAAGGCCCTGATCGCGATGGAGGAGAAAAAGTGCCGGGGAATCAGCAGCATGATAGGCCCCGGTCACAAGGGCAAATGTTTTATCGTCAAGGACATCGATATGACCGAAGCTCAATCGCTCATCTTTTAAGGGGAAGGATTGTGAGAGTTTCCTTGAGGCGGGGTCAATGAAGCTGACATTACTATCAGTGCCTCCGTTACAGACCACAATTTCACCCCCCACCATTTTTATGTCATGAGGATCGTTCCCGAACGTGGGGAACTTATCAATGATCCGAAAATTATCCAGGGAATGAACGTAGATGTGGCCCTTGTTGTTCTTTCTATTCTCGCTGGGACCATCGTTGGTGATAAGAGACTGAGTGGTATAGAATGCTTTCCGTTTTACATCAAAAGCTCCATGGCCATAAAAATAGTTTCCCTGATCAGGACGAAACACCTTAGGTTTCTCATCACCGATCTGAAAGAAGGCCGACGCTCCAGACTTTGGAAGGAAAACTTTAAGCTTCGTTGTCGGATCATACGCCACTGAATGGATTTCATTTTCAAGAGGAAAAATCCTTGTCTCAGAGTCTATAGTGGCCGCGACGGCATAGCGGTTTTTTCCTCCGGTGGAAGAAGGATCAATGACCAGGCCCGAATAAAACCAATCTTTTGATCCCTCTTTGAATTCGGAAAAGAATTCAATTGGACGGCAGCCTTGCAGGGCCATCAGGGCGGCAAAAGAATGAAAAAGCTCCCGTCGATTCATTGATCAAATTATAAGCGCGCAAAGTTTCTGATTCAACGATCTATTTGGCCCTCTTTTGTGGCCGCCCTTCGCATGTGAAGGCGGCAGTATCAGAAAGAAAAATGATGGGTTAATGACGAAAGTACGTAGAAATACAAATTTGATGATATTCTTTAAGGAGCCATACATGTGAGATGAAATTATGTCGCTCAGTCGCAGAGGGCTCTTTAAAATTGTCAGCGCTGGCCTAGTCCTTCAGGCGTGTCTTCCGCACAAAAATAAGGGCTCTGTTATCAGAAACCCGGAAACCATTTACTCCGGTTTCCGAACTGGTGAACCCCACGAGAGTACACCCGCCGGGCTTTCCATCTCAACTCCGCTTTCCATTGAAAGAGTCACCTTCGCGAATGAGATCCATTCGATCATTATTTGCGAACAATTTGATCTGAAAGTTTTCATCTCAAAACTTGAACTTTTTTCTTACGCTCAGGTCGGAAATGGACCTTACATAGAAATCAACCCTGACGGAGGGAACTATTTCTATGGCCACGGCGTGATCGATGAGAAAAGAAAGGTCCTCTATACGACACAGGCGAAGGCCACGAAGACCCGTGACGGGAAAGACCGGGAAAATGAAAAAGGTTACGTTTACGTTCACTCGATTCCGGATTTTAAAATTATCGATAAGTTTCCGACTTTCGGCCATGATCCGCATGATGTGAAAATTTTCAATGACGAGCTCATCGTCTGTAATGGTGGCAGCGATTCCAGTATCACCTTCATTGATCTCGCTACCCGGAAACTCATACGTGAATACAAAGTGAATGTTGAGCACTTGCAGTTACGTCACGTTGAAATTGTAAATGATCAGAATTTCCTGGTGGCGACCCTTTCAAACCATCCTGAAATGCCTACGCCTCTCTACGGACTAAATTTGAAGAATGGCCTCAAGGTCTACGAAATGCCAAGCGGCCTGGAAAAAACGCTTATGCGTGTGCAGCTTTTAAGCATGATTCATCATGAGGGGCACATCTATGCAACCTGTCCCGCCACACACACGGTGCTGGTCTGGAATCTCCAGGGGGATTTCATAGGTGGTCAATACATTCCATCGGCGGCGGGACTGGCAGTTTCCAAGGAACTTGGGGGAGTCATTGTCGGCTCAGGAAAGCTCGGAGAAAAAGCGCGGATTCTCTACCTGAAAAATGGTTCATTAAAAGTGCATAAACTGGAATGGGCGACCGGTGTTTCCGGATCCCATGCAACCATCGTATGAAAAATTTTTTGGGCAATAAAGGATTTAGCATTGTTGAGGCAACACTAGCCGCGGGACTTTTAGGTTTCGTGGGCCTCGCTGGCATGCAGGTCTCCAAGATGTCTTCTTCCAACCTCATCATGCAGGATTCAACGATCCTGAGCCAGTCACTCGCAAATCAGTTCGAAAACTTCCTGGAAAATATCAGTGCGTGTACGAATACCTTAAACGGCGTGAATATTTCCGCTGACAGGACTTTGTCCGTGATCAAGGACAAGAACGGGGCCACGATCTTTTCCGTGGGAAATTCATACGAAGGAATTCTCCTCAGTTCGTTAATGGTTCTGAAACCTGTCTCAGGAAATGGAACTCACATGGACGCAACGGGCGGAGTTGGCTTCGTTGATCTTGAGGCGAAGTTTCAGAGAAAGGAAAGTTCCACGGGGTCAAAAGACATGACCCGCAAGGTGAGACTCTGGGTTCTCACGGACGCTGCAGGAATCGTTCAGAAGTGTACCGCGCTCACGACCTCCGAAGACAATCTCTGGCGCAGATCTTATTGGGACGCTTCGAAAATTGTCTATCAGGGAGGAAGCGTAGGTGTTGGCGCTCCTGTGGGTGCCATGGCGGCGAATCTCCTCATCGTCTCAGGTGGACGTCTTCAGGCAGCAACGGATGCAGGGAACAAGATGACTCTCGAAAGTACAGACGGTGTGAGTTCCTATGAACTTACTGCGGTCTCCAATCTTCCTTTTAAACTTTTCAACGAAACAACCGGAGCGACTATTGATACAAGGATGAATTCACTTACGGTTCACACTGCAATCCAGGCAGGTTCAAACCCAACCACGTGTAGCGCTGCCATTGCCGGGGCCATCAGATATAATTCCTCCCTCGGTGCGAATCAAGTTTGCGCGATGACGGATCCGATCTCAGGCGCTAGTTACAGATGGATAACTTTACAATGAAAATGAATGCTAAAAACCAATCCGGTGTTGGCCTCCTGGAGATTGTCGTCGGTCTCGGGCTCCTCAGTGGCGTCGTGT
>JBJMLZ010000045.1:0-11056 GCA_045805035.1 Bacteriovoracaceae bacterium | reverse complement strand
GCGCGTTGAAAGGCGAAGCGGTTTGCGGAAAATGCGGACAAGGTTTGCGCTTTCACGGACTCGTGAGTGATGTCACCACCTCTGACTTCCGAAATATCGTCGCCAAATCTGATGTGCCCGTCGTGGTGGATTTCTGGGCCTCCTGGTGTGGCCCCTGCAAAATGTATGGGCCGCAATTTGAAGAAGCATCCCGCTCAATGAAAAATGCAGTTTGGCTCAAGGTGAATACCGAAACTGAGCAACAACTCGCTGCCGAGCTTGGCATCAGAGGTATTCCCTGCACGATTATTTTTTCCGGAGGAAAAGAGGTCCGTCGGGAATCAGGTGCAATGAGTGCTTCGCAACTTTCATCTCTCATTCCCCCCTCATAAAATTCCCTCAGAATCATTCTCGAGGGGGCCTTATGGACATCGTTGATATTGAAGAACAACTCCGCATGGTGAAAGACATGTGCCGTGAGCACATTCATGAACTAGATGACACCGAAGAGCGCGCGCTTATGACGGCGGCGGCAGAAGTGTTGAGTGGTCTCGAGAAGGCCTTCCATCAGTGTTTCCATGATGACCATAATCACGTGTTTTCCCCGAAGAGTATTGAGCCCTGGGATTAGTCGTCTCCTGCCCCTATGACAACTAAGCTGGCCAAAGAATGGTTCACTAAGTCCTAAGATTCTGGACAGTGGGCCATCTCATGTTAAAATTTTACCATGAGACATAAGCCGCTGATCTTCCAGATTCTTTCCGCACTCTTTCTCGTAGAGCCTATTATCAAAATTCTCTACTTCAAGGCGGCGACTGATTTTGATTTTGGCACCATCTTCGGAAATATTCTTTCCCGTTCAAGCTTTCGCGAGATCTTCGATTTCTGGATCGTGTTTCCGATCGCGGGCCTCATGCTCTGGAAGCTCCGCAAATGGACCTACTTCATTTTCCTCGCTGTGATGGCGTATCTCATTTTCACCATCACGACTTATGAGAAATACACCTGGCCTTATAATACCGATTCACCACTCTTCTACCATTACTTCATCATCGTCGTGACTCTCGCTACCATTGCTTATTTTCTCGTGCCGAATGTCCGTGCTCCTTTCTTCAACAAGAAACTTCGCTGGTGGGAAAGTAAGCCTCGTTATCGCATCGTCATTCCTGCGAAGATCACCGGTAACAAGATCACTTTCCAGTCAGAGATCATCAACATTTCTCAGTCGGGTGCGTTCCTCAAAGACAATAATCTTCTCACTCCAGGAGACATTGTTTCCCTGACGTTTGAATCGGAAGGTCTTCTCATGGAAATTCCCGTGAAGGTGATCAGCCGTCACGTGATCTCAAGCACCCCGGGCTTTGGTGTGCAATTCTATCCAACTTCGATCACACAAAAGTTCCAGCTTTTCCGCCTCATCGGACGAATCAGGAATCACCGCTACATGTGATCGTCTTACAGACTAAGTCCGCTTAGTTTTCTTTGGTACATCTCTTGCTACCTCTCCTGTAGTCGTTACAGGAGGTTCCCATGATCAATGAAACCGGTAATACCGAAAACACAGATTTCGCGGACGAGAGCTCGTTTGAATCTCATCAAACGTCAGAAGCCGGACGCATAAAAGAGCTCGGAAAGAGGGGCCTTGAGCCGATCTTCGGCGTTCTTTCCCGTCATAGGGGTGAATTTTCACCTTACTTCGATGCTCTGACAAAGGCCCTGACCGCCGGAGCACAATCTCTCGAAGGTGAAAGCTCCAATGAAGTTGAGAAAAACATTGCGAAGTTTTTTCACGAAGGCTCAGACTGGCTTTCCCAGTGGAAAGATAAACTTGCCACGCAGTCGCCTCAGGATTTTCTGAAATTCCTCGAGGAAGAAGGAAAGAATAAACCCGCACTTCTTTTCGGTGTCTCTTATTTTGGAGGCCTCCTCTTAGGACGCTTTGGCCGCCACCTCGGAAAAAACTTGCGGTCATCAACTGACAATATTCACTAACAAGGAGCGAACGATGGAACCAAATACAATTCAGGATAACAACGTTCACCAGCTCTATCCGGATCGCACCGATGTCGTTGCTGACCGCGAAAGCTGGGGAAATATGGTCGAGCGACTTACCACTGATATGAGCATGCTGTGGGATCGTCAGTCTCAGCTCATTGTGACCGAACTTGATGAAAAAATGACGACACTTAAAACAGCTTCGGTCTCGATGATCGCGGGTGGTGTGTTGATGTTGGTCGGCACGGTCGCACTGACCATGACTGCCATTCTTGTCCTCTCACTCTTTATGCCTCCATGGATTGCGGCCGCAGTTGTGACTGTCGCGCTCTTCCTTGTCGGTATTGTCATGGTGAAAGGTGGACAGAAAAAACTCGCAGGCAAAGGACTTGTGCCGGAGCAGTCGATCGAAGCGTTAGGCGAAATTAAAAACACTTTCCGGGAGAGAATTTATGAATTCAAGAGAAGCTAAAGGCTCAACTGAGCTTAAAAATGAAGTTCTCCAGGAGCTCCGGCAGGTGAACAGTGATATCAGTCGCATGCAGGGAAGAATGACTCCCGGACAGATTGTCGACGACGCTCTTCTTCGTCCGGGCGCAAATCCTCGCATGGTCTTTGATCATCTGAAGGCAAATCCCATTGGGACCGCACTTCTGGGTCTGGGTACTCTGCTTCTCATGGAAGATGAGACGCACGTGACCTATGAAACGCGTTTGCGTGGCGAGACTCAGATCGCGATGAATAAGGCGCGGACTCAGGTAGGAGTGGCGAAGACTAAGATCACTGATGTGAATCAGAAGCTCCAGGGAGTGGCGGACAAAGTTCAGGATGCTACTCAAAGAGCAACTGACAAAGTTCATAATGTGCAGGGGAAAATCCAGGGCGCCATTGATCGCACAAAAGGTAAAGTGGATGAGCTCACTCATCAGACCGGAGAGAATGATCTCGGCGATGGCGGCGAGCTTGGCATGTCTTCCATCGATGACATTAAGTACGGTATTGGAGAATTGAAAGGCGAAGTCGCTGAAAAAACCGAATCGTTCTCCTCAACGGTGAAAGAACTGGATCCGATGACCTTTATCGCAATCGGCGCGGGCCTCGGTGCTCTCACGGGTATCTCGCTTCCGGTATCCGAGAAAGAGCAAACTCTCGTTGATCAGCAGTTAGGTGGAAAGCTCAGTACCATCAGCAGTGAGTTTCAGGACGCGATCAATGAAAGCGTGAAAGTTCTCAAAGGTGGGATTCTTGATCGCTTCGCCAATTTTGATATCGATCTGTTTAAGAATAAGAACTCTGGATCAAGTGCGAACGTGAACGAAACGTTTCGCGGTCAGTAGAGGGCAAAAAAAAAGCAGGAACATTGTCCCTGCTTTTTTTTATTTACTGTATTCATCCTGCTTTTCGTTGAAAGGATCTGAGGATGTACGGTGAATGCTTTTATTCTTAGGAACCATCCGTGGATCACGGCCCCCGCGCACATCATTTGGTTCTGAAGCGGTTTCATCGACGTATTCGTAATCATCACTGGTCTTACCGGTTCCGATCGAAGTTGAATCGTCATTGAAGAGGTCATCATCACGATAATCATCGTCAGCATTGTATTCTTCCTGCTGAGGTGCCTGATTGTGATGAGCTGGTTGTCTGTGAACGGCAGCAGCTCCGGCTGCACCAGCGCCCGCACCGACAGCGGCGGCATTGTAATTATTTTGTTCAGATACTGGGGCAGGGGTAGTGGCCGGAGCCGCGCCGGTTCCTACAGTGATATCTCTCTGGGCAGTGGAGACCACTTCTTCATGCTTCTTCGAGCATGCCCCGAAAGCAAGGGCGCTCACCATCAGGAGCACAATTGACTTCGTTGGTTTCATAAAAACTCCTTTTCATGGACCGATGGTCCGATGATCAGTATTTACGTAGCAATCACAATACCAACAAAAAACTGGTGTATACTGAGATAGTCATGAATGAAGAACAACAAACACGATTGCAACGACTGAAAATATTGAGTGTCCTCATGGACTCAAAATTTGAGGGGCCACTCGGTATCCGCTTCGGTCTGGATGGTATCGTGGGATTCGTGCCCGTCGTTGGGGACATAATCACCACACTTGTTTCGTTCTCTATTTTGGTAACCGCGGCCCAGATGGGGGCGACTCCATCCACTCTCATTCGCATGGCCTGGAACATTCTCTTTGAAAACCTGATCGACATGATTCCGATTTTCGGAAACTTCTTTGATATCTGGTGGCAGTCAAACAATCTCAATATCACTCTTCTGGAAGAACAGCTCACGCATCCACGCAAAGTCACGATCACTTCCCGGATCTTCGTTCTTTGTCTCATTCTGGGTGTTTTTATCCTGCTGTTTCTCATGATGTATCTCAGCTGGATGATGATTCAATTCTTCGTGCATCTTCTTAGTTGACCGGTCCGCACGGGCGTTCTTTTGTTCTGATTGAGTGGCCGCTCGTAATATACTTCTTCTATCTATGAAAAAGTTTTTCTTCGCGATTTTACTTCTACCGGCGATCGCTCTTGCCGTCGTCGATTACTCCGGAAAAACGGAAATGAATGGCATTGCCTGGAAGGATTATCAGGGTTATCCGGAGAAGTGGGAACTCGTCACGATCAGATTCCGTAAAGACACCGGCGAAATGCGTATCACCTACGCCAATCCGATTGCGATGAAAGCATTGAAAGAAGGGAAGACCGATTATCCGGAAGGCGCGGTGTTCGCCAAGACCGGCATTCACACCGGTGTGGACCCGCAGTTTATCAGCTCGGTGGTTCCGAAAGGCATCCGTCGCTATCAGATCATGGTGAGAAATAAAAAACTTTATTCTGCCACCAATGGCTGGGGGTATGCGCTGTTTGATCCGGAAGGGAAGACCTTCAACGAAGATCCGAAAGTTACTCAGGACGCTTGTTACGCTTGTCACACTATCGTAGAAAATCGTGGTGATGTTTTCTCCCAGCACTTTTCTACCACCCGATACGTGAAACCGATTTTCACGAATGAGGAAAAGAAAGCGAACACCATCAATTACGTGACAAAAGCAGCGGCTGCTCTGCCCGAAAATATCCGCACGCATGTGCCTGCCTGGGCCAAAGAAGTGAGATTCGTGGAAGTGGAAATCATGCGGAAGCACGTTTTTCAGGGGACGCTTGATGAAATGCGGCCGATTCTTGAACACGAATCACTTCGCTCAAAACTTCCTGCGGTATTCGCTTCGAAAGACGAAAAACGCTTTGTGATTGTTTATCCCGCTAAATCGGAAGAATGCATGGAGCTCACCGGAATGACTTCCGTCACCACCGACATCAAAGGCACTCCGACGACAGAAAGGTTCTGCCTTCATGATTAAGTTTCTTCTTCTCATCCTTGTCGCCGGATGCTCCACCAGCCGGTTTCCTTCGTCTGCGCGGACGCGTTTTCAGGATTTCTCCTCGGGAAAAGAAGCAAAAAATTTCATTGTCAATAAAGCGAACTACCTGAAGCTCCTCTTCGAGCAATCCCATGATCCCTATTATGGAACTCCGAGGTGGACTCCGGAATGTCTGGATAAAAACCGTGTTGGCAAGGTGGAAGAAAAATACGGTAACACTTTTCTTCGCAACCAGCTTTTCCTCAACAACGAATATGAGCCCGGTTTTTGTCAGGGCAGTTATTCCGATGTCATCTGGATCCAGTGTAAGGATGAAAAGAGAGTCACGGAAATCATCTGCCGTGCGGATGATTGTCGTTCTCTTCTTGACGAAAATCCTTGCGTCCACTGAAATTGGGCCCGTCTTGAATTTACCCGTAATTCATAGCGCGAGAGAATAGTTTCCAGGAGGAAACTATGGGCATTCGAGGCGACATTGACGAAAGTGATCGTGATCTTAACCGTGACATGTATCCCAACCGCACCAGCGCAAATCGATTTAATTTCGATGATGAGCGGGTGGATGGTGGAGTAGGTTCACACAAGCGAAGTTTTTTTACGAAGTCTCACGTCTTAAAAAAAGACGGTTACGGTGGACGACTCGATCGCGATGATTACGCGGATTACACGCCGAAAGACATCACCGGCAGCGGAAAAAATTATTTCGGCAAAGGCCCGAGAAATTATATCCGGAGTCCGGAACGCATCTCCGATGACATCTTCCATCAATTCACCAAAGACAAACACCTTGACGCTTCTTTTATTGAGATCGATGTCGTTGGTGACGAGGTCCATCTTGAAGGCTTCGTCGATACGCGTTCGATGCGCTGGCTGGCAGAAGATATCGCGATGGAAGTGCCTGGCGTCAGAGTGGTGATTAATAAATTAAAACTGCGCTACGAATCCTGAGCATTGGTCTTTTCTTTGCACACTGGAGGCCATGAGGTTTCTCGTCGCTCTCATCCTGCTGATTTTCACAACACTTTCCTACGGTCATGAGACTTATTGCCCGCAGGTAAAATTCAACGGTAAAAAAATCGATTTCTCCAAGACCGAAATTCAGCTTTTCTGTGGTGATCCGAAGTCTCACGCCTGGAAAAAGATTCCTGCCTATGAAGCGGAAGTTGTCATTCGCGGCTTCCTGCAGTCCCGCGGATATCTTTCGCCGCGTTTTGAAGTGAAGGATGAAGTTCTTCACGTGACCAAAGGCAGGAAGTCCATCGTGAAAAAGGTCAAAGTCATCTCGCACGATGAGAACCTCGCAAAAAAAATCAAGCGTGAGATCCGCCGGCTTTACCAGGGCCGCGAGCTCACGACCTCGATGTTGAATTCCATCGAAGCAGAAGTGATCGCACAGATCAGGAGGAAGGGGAGACCTTGTGGCAAGGCCTCTTCCGAAGTGGATGTGAACACTGACACCGTCACGATTCTTCTTGATCCGAAGGAAAAACATGTCTTCGGGAAAATCAAAACCGAAGAGATCAAGGGCCTTCATGAGACGGCCCTCGAACGATTCTATCCGATGAACGAGCATCAGCGCTTTGATGGTGATCTTCTCACTCTTACCGAAAGGCGCATGCTTCGCGCGCAGGTCGTTTCCGGAACGTACTTTCTTGAATCGTGTGCAGACGATGGTAAAGAGTTTTCGCTGGAACAAAGATTTATCCCAGGACCTCCCCGCACACTCCGCTTTGGCGCCGGAGCAAGTACCGAGATGGGCCCTATCGCGCGCGCGCGATGGTCGAACAACCGCTGGGGACCGATGGCGAGTCTTCTCTCTGCATCTGCGGAGGCCTCATTCCGTGAGCAGCTTCTGAACATGGTGGTGGATTACTACGCATGGAAATCGAATCCGCGCCAATCCATCACTGGTCTGGCTGAACTTTCGCGTGATTCGCAGTTTGAGTTTGAACAGCTTCAGACCCGCGCGCGGACACAGATGAAATGGACCACGGACATTCACGAAAACGGAATCATCGGAATCCTCGGGCCCGGTTACGATTATGGTACGTTTGCTTCTGCCTCCAAGACCAACACGCAATCATTCTCCACTGGTGTCATCGAAGGAAGCTTACAACGAATGAGTCACGATTATGAAATCTACGATATTCACCCTCAGGAAGGCGAGCAGGAAAGGCTCACGCTTTACTACGTGAACCCGACCCTCGGGTTCAAGCAGTCACTCACCCGCGTGGATACCTCCATCGTGAGACTCGCTCGTCTTATGAACTCCGGAAGAGGCGCCATCATCGGAGGCGCGAGACTGAAAGCGGGAACATCTTTCGTGCGCGCGAACACTGATCCCGGAGGCCTTCCTCCTGACATGAAATTTTTCGGTGGTGGTAGTGATGATATCCGCGGATATCTTCTGAATACTCTTCCCAAAAACGGTGGTGCGGGCGCTCTCACGCGACTCGTGGGAAAATTTGAAGCACGAAGAACTCATTTCTTCCTTGAGAGTCTCGAAGGTTTCACTTTTCTTGATGCCGGCTATTTCAGTGAGCGCTCTTTTGCGATCGACCGGCGGATGTTTTACTCCCCCGGCGTCGGCATGCGATGGCTTTCACCCATCGGAGTGGTGGAGACTTATTGGGCGCGCGCCTTCGCTTCAAATCCTTACCAGGATAACGGAAACTTTTTCTTCGCCGGCATCGGAGGCAACTTCTGATGAAAAAAATATTTTATCTCATCGGCGGTTTCCTCGCTCTCATCGTGGGGCTCGTGCTTCTCACGCTCGCGGTGCTGTTCTTTGATCCCACGATCGCCATCAACGCTAAAAACATCGCCTGGGTTCTGGAAAAGACGCACGTCCTGGATTCCTGGTCGTGGAAAAAAATGGAGATTGGACACCAATGGATCAAATGGAACGACCGGCATCTCACGGGGGATATTCGTGATTTCTGCTTCCGGAAAAATGCAGAGTCGTCAAAAGTCTACACCTGCTTCGATGAAATCTCCTGGGATTTTGATCTCGGTTTCGATTTCAAAGAAAAGTTTTTCACCAAAGTTCATAAACCGTTCAAGGTTCATTCGCCCCTCACCGAAGTGAAGCTTCTTCCGTCGCCACCGACGAAAGAAAAATCCTCCCCGCCGGATATTTACCGTTACTGGAATCTTTTCTGGAGCGACATGGTTCCCGACATGGACGTGCGCTTTGCCGCCATTCGCCTCACCACAGACGGAAAGCAACACGATTTTGATTTCACCCTCGTAAAAACGGGAAAACGCCTCACTGCCGGGGCGATGAAGTTCACGCTCTTCGCTAATCCGAAAGATTTCGAACTGAGGGCACCCGAGAAAATTCTCATCCCCGAGCACATCGAGACCCTTGGCCCCTTTTACATCCGTGATCTGACTCTCACCGGAAAAGTGCGGGAGGAAATGATCCCCCTTCATCTCACGGGTCACGTTGAAGATGTTCTCCTGAAAACGGATGCGATCCTCGAGCTTCCTATCGCGGAAGGGATGACACTCAAAAGAAAGTTTCTTGGCTCGATAAAGGGAGAAATTCTTGTCCCTGCCTTCAGGAAAACACTGGCCCATAAATCTTACGGAATTTTCCGGGAGCTTCCGGCGCCCTTCAATGTTCTCGACGGAAAAGTTATCACCACGTTTGAAGGAAAGGAGAAGGGGAAGGACGAGGTTCGCTTTGATTCCCTCACCAATATTGATCTCGCCTCCCCTCATCAGGTTTTGAATCTCGATATCGCTGCGGGAACTGATCTTCCGGTGAGTACATGGAGGCCGGATACGATTGAGCTTGGTCTGGATTTCCATCAGGTTCGCATCGAGCTGCCGCGATTGTCTTCTAAGCGTCCGCCTCCGCAGATGATTCCGGATAAGCGTTTCAAGAACGGACCTTATCGTCCTCCGGAAGAAAAGAAAGCGGCGACGGACGTACTTGTTCATTTGACCGCCCTTAACCGGAAAGCACTTCAGATCGTGACGAACCTCCTGGATGAACCCGTGCGCCTGAACTTTGATCTCCTGATCGGAGAAGGCAAAGTGAATAAGGGACACGTTTCAGTTCTTCCGCTCAAGACAGAAATTTTCCGAAGGCCCATTCGCCTGCGCGAACTTGTGCTGACTTTTGATGAACCGAAAGAACCTGTGATCAAAGCTGAAGTTTTGTTCCCGCTTCCGGAGTATAAAATTAAACTCGTGCTCGAAGGCCCCGTCTCGAGTCCGCGCTATGCTTTCACCAGCGATCCTCCGCTTCAGCAGAACGACATCTATGCTGTCCTCCTGTTTGGCCGTCCGCTTTCCGATCTGGATCCGGACAGTAGGACTGCTGCCCAGAAAACCAATCAGATCCTCGCCAACGGAATTCTGTCTCTTTCTGTTTTGTATTTCCTCGCGGGAAGTCCGGTGGAATATGTCGGGTTTGATCCGGATTCCAAGTCGGCGGTAGCGCAGTTTGGTCTCACCAAAAAGACTTCCTTACGCGTGGGAGGAGGTGAAGAGGGCATGAACTCAGGAGGACTCCGCCATTCGCTGGGTAAGGGCTGGTATATCGATACGGGTGTGCAGCGGCATCCCTCTTCTTCAACGAATCAGAACAAGAGTTACGGCGTTCTTCTTGAGCGCGTGATTTCTTATTGACGCTCACGCCAACGTGACTTCCGGTCTATAATTTTCCCATGGAATTTTATCAGGACCCACCCCAGCTCGGTAATCAATACACCTCTGACCGGCTTCTTCGAAGCTATCTTGAGCGCACACTGCCTCAGGAGATTTTAAAAAACATCACTCCGGATCTTGAACGCTTTGGCGCTGAAGTCGCCGGCCCTATCTTAAAACTCGGAGAGAATGCAGAAACCAATCTTCCGGTTCACGTTCCGTATTCACCTTGGGGAAAACGCATCGATGACATCCGCGTTTCACCGGAGTGGATTGAGCTTGAGAAAATTTCTTCGCGGGAAGGATTGGTCGCGATTGGTTACGAAAGAAAACAAAAAGAATTTTCGCGCCTCTATCAGTTCGCCAAGCTCTATCTCTTTCATCCTTCTTCTGCGGTTTACACTTGTCCGCTCGCGATGACGGACGGGGCCTCGCGGATCATCGAGCTCTATGGTTCAAAGGAACTGAAAGATCGCGCGTATAAATTCCTTACCTCCCGCGATCCGAATACATTCTGGACATCCGGACAGTGGATGACGGAAAAAACCGGCGGCTCAGATGTGAGCGGAACCTCCACTGTCGCGAAACTTGAAAACGGCACATACCGTTTGTACGGCCAGAAATGGTTCACCTCCGCGACCACGAGCCAGATGGCAGTGACCCTCGCGCGTCTTGAAGGCCAGGAAAAACTCACGCTGTTTTATCTCGAGCTTCGGGATGAAAAAGGAAATCTTCAGAACATTAAAATCAATCGCCTGAAAGATAAGCTCGGCACGAAGGCACTTCCGACCGCGGAGCTTGAACTTACTGGTACGCCCGCTCTAATGGTGGGTGAGCCAGGCAAAGGGGTGAAGACCATCGCGGGCCTACTTAACATCACACGTCTCCACAATGCGTTCTGCGCAGTAGGAACCATGAGACGCGGATTGAATCTCGCGATCGATTATGCGGGAAGAAGAACTGCGTTCGGAAAAAAACTGATCGATCACGGACTTCATGTGAACACCCTCGCGGGTCTCGAGGTTCGTTTCATGGCCTCG
>JBJMLZ010000044.1:0-5496 GCA_045805035.1 Bacteriovoracaceae bacterium | reverse complement strand
TGGAAATATCTTCGAGGATGGTGATCTTCGCCTGAGTATCTTTTTTCTTTTCCATTACCCGCTTAATGAATTGTTCAAATCGTTGCTGCTCTATTGAAGGAGCAGAATCAATCCGGGCCAGGTCATCGGCCCAGGCAGAAACAAAAAGGAGAATGATGAACAGGAAGTTCATAGGAGATCTTATCGACACCTAGGTATTTCTCTTGATACTCCGACTATGACCCTCAGGTTTTATTCAAGCGCATTGGCCAAGCGCGGTTTTGATAAAATTAAATTCCCACAAACTTCATAGAGGAAGAAGCTACCCTCCTTAAATGGAGGTCTTCAATGCGAAAGGTCTTACTCATCCCGATTCTCTTTTCTTTTCAGGTCATGGCCGGAACACCCATCCTTGAGAAACATTCACAGAGCGGACTCATGCTTCCGGAAGATAGCTTCGAGTACAATTGCGTGATCAACGATGACGGGGTCATTGCCATCACCCGCAGGAACGGTACCGGTGTCCCCCTTTCTCTTATGCGGAAGATGTCGATGAAAACGACAAACAAAATCAAACAGCTCATTGCTCACGCCGAGGCCGGCCCGATTACGGAAGTTCCTCCAATGTGCGATGGTGGCAATCATACCCTTTACGGCTATCAGGACGGAGTCCGACTGATCATTACTGAAGATCTCGATTGCGGAACCCATCAGATCAACGAAAATTCTGCTTCCGCACCACTGAAAAGGATCGCGAGAAAATTCTGCGGCTTTTAGTGAAAAGAACATCTTGACCTTGCCCATAGGGGAAGCTTTAAGATGTTCGGATGAAAGAGCTTCTTCTCGGCTTAATTTTTATTCTGAGCGCTTCGCCTGCTTTTGCGAAGGTTGTTCGCTATGAACTAAAAATTGGCCGGGAAAAAGTAAATCTCAGCGGGAAGAAATCGGTGGATTTTGCCCTCGCGGTGAACCACTCCATTCCCGCTCCGACTCTGGAATTCACCGAAGGTGACGAGGCCGAAATCGTTGTTGTGAATGACAGCGATGAAGACGAGGTTTCCATTCACTGGCACGGGATTCTTCTTGATCCCTATATGGACGGCGTTCCCTATGTGAATACTCCGCCGATTTATCCGGGGAAGTCGCACACTTTTAAGTTCAAGCTCCGTCAGCACGGGACCTATTGGTATCACTCGCACACTAACGTTCAGGAACAGAAAGGCGTTTACGGCGCGATCGTGATTCATCCAAAGGAACGAAAAATCTCCTACGATAGGGACATCGTTGGGGTCTTGAGTGACTGGACCGATGAAAATCCTACTCAGGTGTTAAAGAACCTCCGGAAAGACGGCGAATATTATCTCTACAAGAAACACACCATACGCTCGTTCCTTGGCGCCTGGAAGGCGAAGTCTCTCGAAAATTACCTGTATAACGAAATGACCCGCATGGGAGGAATGGATCTCTCCGATGTTGGTTACGATGCATTTCTCATCAATGGGAAAAGAAGCTCAAAGATTCCGGATTTGCGTCCCGGAGAAAAAGTGCGACTGCGGATTATCAATGCCGCCGCGTCTTCTTATTTCTACGTCTCTCTTGGGCAAATTCCCATGAAAATCATTTCCGCCGATGGAACGGACGTGAAACCTCACGAGGCCAATGAATTTCTGATCGGCATGGCAGAGACCTATGATGTTCTTTTCGAAGTTCCCACTGATAAGAGTGTCGAACTCAAGGCGACCTGTCAGGACGGGACGGGTGAAGCTTCTCTGTGGCTCGGGAAGGGCGACAAAATTTCGGCACCTACAAAGCCTCGGCCTGATCTCTACATGAAAATGTACATGGGAAGTTTTTGGGACACTCTGAAATATGCGGGCTCCTTCACTCAACCATCCATGGATCACTCGAAGATGGACCATTCAATGATGGATCATTCGATGATGGGCATGGATCACTCGCACATGCACCATGAGATGGCGACGCAAACTCTCACGGTGGATAATCTCGAAGCACAAGCGCCGACGAATTTTAAGGAATCAATCCCGAGGCACGACATTAAGTTCGTCCTCGACGGAGACATGGAACGCTACATCTGGCTCATCAATGGAAAAGCGATTTTCGAAGATAGGACGATAGCGATCGCGCAAAACGAAGTCGTGCGAATGACTTTCGTGAATAACTCGATGATGCATCATCCGTTTCATCTTCACGGGCATTTCTTTCGGGTGATCACAGACAAGAACGAAAAGTCACCGATGAAGCACACCGTGGACGTTCCACCCCACGGATCTCGCACGATTGAATTTTACAGTGACGAACCCGGCGAGTGGATGCTCCATTGTCATAATCTTTATCACCTGAAGACCGGCATGGCGCGAGTGGTGAAGTACTCCACGTTCACGCCGAATAAAGAAATCAAACACTGGCAAAAGTTTGATCATCACATGCACGATCACCCTTTCTACCGCGCGGAACTCGAGGCCTCCACAGTTCACAACGAAGGCCGCTTGAATATCATGAACACCTGGAACGAATTGGAACTTCGGGCCGAGCTTCGAAATGATTTCAACTGGCAGGGCGAAGGAGATGCGTTTTATAAACGCTGGCTCAACAAATACACCGCACTCATCGCGGGTGGTACACTGGTTGAGAGAGAAGGTGCTGCGGTTGCGGGCGTGGATTACTTGCTCCCCTTCAGATTTCGCACGCACACATTGATCGATCATCAGGGTCGCATGCGGCTTGATATTGAAAAACACTTCCAATGGACAGAAACGATTTTCACCGACGCTGATTTTACTTTCCGCCAGAAGCAAGCTTCGGAATTTGAGATTACTCTCATGTATCAGAACAACTGGTCATGGGCGGCGGGGCTCATGTTCACTGAGCACAGCGCGGGTGTCGGGGCACACTACAAGTTCTGACACGACGTCTTTGACTCTCTTCTGAACGAAGTTCATCATGCTCCTATGGAAAGTTGGAATGAATTTTTTATCTTAGTGGGAACTGGTGCAGCGACTCTGGTGGGCCTGATGTTCATCGCTCTGACGTTTGGCTCAAGACTCGTCACTAAAGAGACCGTTGATGCGGCCAAGGCCTTTCTCACTCCTATCATTAATCACTTTACCCAGACCTTTCTCATATCATGCGCGGCCCTGATACCGTCACCCACTTCAGTTCTTCCGGGAGTAGTCTGTCTATTGACTTCCTCAGTCCGGTTAGTTCTTCTAAGGCATGCTTATAAAAACCTAAAACGGCCCGTGCATAGTGAAGACATCGATCAGAGCGACTGGTTGCAAACTCTTTATCTACCGCTCATCATTCACATCAGTCTCGTCATCACAAGTATTGGACTCATGAATTCACTTCCATGGTCAATGTATGCCCTGGCAGTAATACTTCTTTCTCTATTAACTCTTGGAATTATAAACGCGTGGGAAATGCTGATGTGGATGGCCTCGAAACTAGAGTAATCTCGGCTGGACATTATCATCGCGTGTTTGTGTGACCGCCGGATTTTCAGTTTCTGTATCAGGCACCTCTGGACTTGGAGCATAGTTCCCACGAGGGAACAATTGCGCGAGCGCCTCTTTCAACTCTTCCTGGTGCTTGTGACCTTCAAAGCGGGAGACGAGTGAATACGCACACGGAACCACAAACAAAGTAAGAAGTGTCGAGAGAAACACACCACCGATCACGGCGACGGACATCGGGTGCATGACCTCGGCCCCGGCACCGATCGCGAGTGCGGAAGGAATCGCGGCCGCAATCGTTGCAATGGAAGTCATGAGAATCGGACGCAGCCTGATCGGACACGCTTCAAGGAGTGCATCGTGCACATCGAGTCCCTCTGACCTTTTGTGATTGGTAAATTCCACCAGAAGAATCGAATTTTTCTTCACGATGCCCATGAGGAGAAGAATACCGATCAAAGAATAAATATTCATCGACGTATCCGTGATGAGCATCGCAAGCAGTGCTCCGGTGATAGAGAAAGGAAGCGCGAGTAGAATCACACCCGGGTGAAGGAAGGAATTAAACTGCGAAGCGAGCACCATGTAGGAAACCGCGATTCCGAGAATGAGCGCGAAGAGAAGACTACTGAACGATTCTGCAAATGCTTTCGAACTTCCCGACACCACCACGTGATAACCAGGAGGAAGAATTTCCTTGGCGGTTTTATTTACGAAATCGATCACTTCAGACTGAGATTTCCCCGGATAGAAGTTCCCGAAGATCGTGATCCCTCTTTCCCGGTTGTAACGAGTGATGGTGAGAAGCGTGTTCCCCTGCGAGGCCTTGACGACAGAGTCGAGCGGAATCACTTCGCCGGCGACGGTGCGGACATCGAGCTCAGCAAGATCACTGGCGCCGGTATTAAACTGCGGATCAAGCTTCACCTGAATATCATCGCGGTGACCGGAAATATCGGTGTACTTATTCGGCAGAAGCTTTTTCCCTCCGACCGTGGCAGCAATCGTATTCGCAATTGCGGTAATCGGGATTCCATATGAAGCTGCCTTCTCACGGTCCGGGCCGATCTCAAGCTCCGGCATGTTCGGATTAAAATCGGAGTCGACATCTGACATGAGGCCGGAAGACTTCAGGCGCTTTCTCATCTCAAGTGAATATTGGGTGAGCTTGTTCCAGTCAGGCCCCTGAAGCACGAACTCAATCGGATAACCTCTCTGCGCAGAGAAACCGGTGAGAGAAAGGTCAAGAATCGAAACGCGATCGACGCCGGGAATTTTCTGGAGTTCTTCGCGCGCAAATTGCATGAACTCCTGCTGAGTGGGTTTTCGCTTGAATGGCTGAACGAGTGGGCGCACTTTCGGTTCTTTCATCGTAACAAAAGAAATACCCTGATTGACGAGGCCCCCACCGAATCCGCCGACGGCGACATAGTAGTGATCCACTTCCGGACGACTGTGTAGAAACGCTTCCGCCTTTTTAAAGACGGAATCGGTGAGCATGATGTTCGACCCCATCTTTGTATAGAGGGTGACGAGGAATCGACTCTGATCCTGTGGCGGAAGGAATTCTTTTCTCAGGAATTTCACGGTGAAGAGCGAAGCCGCAAAGATGGCGAGGGTGATTCCGAGAATCATCTTCCGATGGCCAAGGCAGAAGTCGAGAGAGCGTTTGTATTTCACCGCAAGCCAGTCCATGAAACGGGAGACGGATTGGGTGATGAAGTTCCCCTTACCCTTGGTGAGAAACTGTGAGGTTCGCATCGGAGCAAGAGTTAAAGCTTCAAGAAGAGAAATCATCACTGCCACCGAAAGTGTGACCCCAAACTGGAAGAAGAATTTCCCGACAATCCCCTGCATGAAGATCACTGGAATGAAAATCGCCAGCACCGCAATCGATGCGGCAGTGGCAGCACCGGTGATCTCGCGCGCGCCAACCAGTGAAGCGAGAACACGATTCTTCCCAAGCTCAAAGTGTCGGGTCACGTTCTCAAGCACCATGATCGCATCATCCACCACGATCCCAATGGAAAGTGAAAGGCCCATG
>JBJMLZ010000043.1:0-3853 GCA_045805035.1 Bacteriovoracaceae bacterium | reverse complement strand
TAAGGGCGGAAAACTTCTTGGAGTTGGATATCCGGCGGGAAAAATTATTGATGATCTCGCGAAAAACGGTGACCGTAAAAAATATGATTTCCCTATCAGCTACATGCGCGATCGTCCGGGCAAGATGAGCTACTCTGGTTTAAAGACCGCTCTTCGCGTGAAAGTCGAAAAGATGTCCGCAGAAGAAGTAAAAGCTGAACTTCCCCATCTGTGCGCTTCTTACCAGGAAGCGATTGTTGATACTTTGAAGATCAAATGCGAGGAAGTGATCACCAAAATTCTTAACGAAGATCTTCGTAAATTTGAAATGCCGATTGTGATTGGTGGCGGAGTTGCGTGCAACTCCCGGCTTCGCGAAGTGATGAAGGCGCGTTTCAAGAATGTGCACGTGGTGAAACCGGTTTACTGCACTGACAATGCCGGCATGATTGCTCACTACGCTGCTCTCGTTCCGGAAAATCGCGTGAGTTTTCCGGAGTGTCTCTCCCTGGACGCCCAGTCGCGTTTCGTGGAGAAAAAATGAGCCGCTTTCCCCAGGCGAACAAAAGTTTCGGCCAGCATTTTCTCTCAAGTCAGCACGTCATCTCAAAAATTACCGGGAATAAACCAGAAGGCATCGATGCCATCGTGGAAGTCGGCCCGGGCCCTGCGGTTCTGACTCCGCATCTCGTGAAACATGGAGTGCCGGTACATGTGCTCGAGATGGACGAGAGATTTGCCGGACTTCTTCGTCCGGTCGTAGGCGAGAAAAACGTCCACATGGGAGATGCGCTGGAGTTTGACTGGAAAAAATTTCTTTCCGAGAACAAATACCAATCCATCTGGCTTGTGAGTAATCTTCCCTACAACGTGAGTGTTCCTCTCACGCTTTCCTTTCTTCGCATTCCTGAGATCACTCACATGACTCTCATGTATCAGAAGGAAGTGGCCGAAAAAATCTTTCCACGCGATCAGAAAAATTCGATGGGATCATTACTTTCCATGTGTGCTTCGCAGTTTCATGTGAGTCATGTTGTGCATGCGCCACCGGGAGCTTTTGTGCCTCCGCCCAAAGTCGATTCTCAGGTGCTTGGTTTTAAGCGAAGAGAAACGCCGCTGGTTCCATTGAGAGAGATCGATCAGTTTGAAAAATTCCTTCGGCTGGTATTCAGTCAGCGAAGAAAGCAGCTTGGTGGCGTGGTTCGTGCGGAATGGGGAACAGAAAAAACTGATGATTGTTTCCGTGAAACTGAAATTCCCATGACCATTAGAGCGGAGGCCCTGACACTTGATCAGGTCCTCTCACTTTACAAGGCCTTCAGTAAGAAGCGCTGACTTTCGTACGAAGCTGTTGAAGCGTGCGCGACCATTCAGGTCCCGGATTTTTCCAGAAAGATTCCGCATCCGTCACCCACTCGGAATTCTTATAACCGCCATAGCAGTTTCCGTGACTCGCCATATTCTGGGCGCCCATGGAATCTCCTACATAACAACCGCTGGCGTGCGGAGCTTTGAGATAGGTTTTGATGCCTTCCATGTTGAGTTCGCCCGGCGCGGGTGTCGGAGAATAGCTGACTCGCCAGGTACTGTCGTATTGTGAACGCTGGAGTGTGCTGATGGGATCCGTCACCTGGGAAGAATTCTCAATATAAAAATCGATCATGCCGCCGGTAAAAGGAATGATGGCAATGCTCGTAGCAGGGGCCTCGTGCTTATTTCCCATGCAATTTCGGTAGATGATATAGGCACTCTCAGAACGAAAAACGCACGAACGATTCTGGTCACTTCCTGGTAAAAGATCGCGGCCAAGGAAAGTGAGCTTCCCCGTGCGAAGCTGTTCGACGATTCGCTGCGGACAATTCACCTGATCGCTGCAGGAATCACAGCTGACTTGCGGTCCGACTTGTCCCGCTTCAATTGTTTTGAGTTCTTCCTTCAAGGCAAAAGCATTGGTAGCGAGGAAGATCGAAGAAAGAAAAATAAAAGTTTTCATAGATACCTTCAGAAAGAAGTTTTTGAAATTGTTGTACGCATGTCTTTTAAAGCACGATACCAGTTTTCTCCCGGATCTCTCCAGAAAGAAGTCGCTGATGATTCCCAGTTGGCAGAGTCTCCGTCGCTCACTTTGTAGCAAGTTGCAGACTGAGAAAGTTCACGGGCCTTGAATGTCGAACCGATATAACAAGACCCTGACGGCGTTATGTTCTCAGACTTGAAAGTTTTGAGTGCAGCGATGTTCATGCCTGAAGACGCACTCGCAGTAGGAACATACGTAACTGTCCAGGTCATATCGTAATCGGATCTCTTGACCGCACTTGGAAGGCCAGTCTTGTTGTTCTCGATATAAAAACGGACGATACCACCTTCAAACGGAATGACTTCAATATCAGTGGCGCCATTTTCTTTTTTACTCGCCATGCAGTTGTTGTAGAGAATCCACGCGCGAGAAGTTTTGTAAATGCAGGTGTAGTTCTGCTCATTGCCCGGTAAATGCTCGCGACCAACAAATGTCTTTGTGCCATTCAACTCCACGGTTGCTTCCTGCGGAGTCATGAGATGCTTGTCACACTTTACTTCGGGTGAAGCACCCTGAATTTGATCCAGACCCGTAAGAGTCTGGGCCCTGACATGAACTATGGTCAGTAAAAACAAAAGAACATATTTCATGGCAGGCTTATCGGACTAAGAGGCATTGCCCTTGAATCACGGCCCTATTATATTGGAACCCCATGGGCGTTAAAATCATTTGTAAAAACCAGCGGGCCGGTTATGACTACTTCCTCGAAGAGAAGTACGAATGCGGCATGGTCCTCGTGGGGACCGAAGTGAAGTCCTTGCGGGCGGGTAAAGGCCAGATCAATGAAGCCTACGTGACCATTGACTCAAGTGGCGAGGCGTGGCTGCAGAATGCTTCGATCCCGGTGTATGAATTCGGGAACATAAACAACCACGCTGAGGCCCGTAAACGTAAATTGTTGCTCAAGAAAGAAGAGATTCTTCAAATCGAAAAGAAGATGTCGATCAAGGGTTACACCCTCATTCCTACTGCCCTTTACTTTAAAGATTCACTAGTTAAGTGCGAAATAGCCCTCGCTAAGGGGAAAAAACTCTTTGATAAGCGTGATACAGCTGCTAAAAAGGACGTGGAGCGCAAACTTAGACAAGGTCAGTACGAGTAATGGAACCGAATCTCGAAAACGTCCGCCAGATCACACCTCTGAATCAGACCAGGACCTTCAGTCATGATGAGGCCCTCGAGCTTATTCCTCTTCTCATGCACATTTCGTCTAAGACCAAGCGCGAGCTCAATGTTCTGAACTCCCAACTGTCATTCCTGAAAACCAATTCTGATAAGGCCCAGGCCATCCAGGAACGTATCAACCACACTCTCCAGAGCTGGTCGGATAAAGTTCGCCGTCTCGGTGCCATCCCTGTTTCTCTCTGCAAAGTGCGGATCCCAGGTGAAGACTCCCAGTATCTTTGGGAGTACCCGGAAAACCGCCTTTTCATGCACTAAATCTCTGCCTTAGTGTAAAATCATTCCCATGCGTGAAAAGCTGACTGCCCATTTCCGGAAATGGGGCCCAAAAAGATTTGTCATCGCGACGGTCATCGTTCTGATTGTCACTGACCTTCTGAACTCCTGGTACCTGCGCCTGTGGTGGGTCGCCAAGGAAATGTCCTACAAGGGTGTGATGATGTCCGCGCAGCATAGCGGGATTGCGATCGCAGATCTGGGGCCTGATAGTGTCAGGGAGATTCAGCAATTTTTTGATAATAGCTTCTACTTTCTTCTTCTCATTATTCTCGCGAATAATTTTTTCTTCTACGCGTTTTATCTCAGAAGAAAACTCTGGGCCCAGGGCTTCGTTCT
>JBJMLZ010000042.1:0-3838 GCA_045805035.1 Bacteriovoracaceae bacterium | reverse complement strand
GCTGACCGCGAACACGAGAATCGAAAGTCCAAAGCCCGCCACACTACTGAGCATCCACTTGCCCGCGTTCTTTCTGATGTTCCAGCGGATGAGAACAAAACTCATCACTGCCGCACCAATGGCAGGAGCGGCACGAAGAATACCGAGACCCTTCGGTCCAATCATGAGAATTTCCGCCGCATAAATCGGAAGAAGCGCGGTCACTCCACCAAAAAGAACTGAAACCATATCTAGTGTGAGCGCAGGGAAGAGAATCGGATGCTTCAAAACAAAGCGCGCACCAATCAGGAGTTCTTCTTTCACGGAGCGCGAGGGATCGCGTTCTTTTTTCACGTGCGAGAGCTTCACCATGAAAGTGAAGGTGAGAGTGAGGAGAAGTGAAACGCAGATCACGGTGGCGGTTCCGGAAACGCCGATGAAACCGTAAAGAAGCCCACCAAAAGCAGGGCCCGAAATGCGCGAGACCTGCATGGCACTCGACATCCACGCCGATGATGTCGGGATCAGTGCTTTGGGAATGATCTTCGGGACAATCGAATACATCGAAGGCTGAGAGAATGCACGCGCGCAGCCAGTGAGAAAGGATGACGTAAAGAGAAGCACCACCTGAATATTTGTCGCAAGATCTAAAAGATGCGACTGAGACAGAAGCATCAATAGGCCCGAGGTGAAACTCACCATCACCACACGCCGATAAATCGTCAGGGGATTGGAGTGATCCACGATAAAGCCTGCAAAAAGAGCGAGCGAAAGCGCAGGAGTTGCTTCCACGAGACCAATGAGGCCCAGGTGAAGCGGATCGTGTGTCAACTCATACATCCGCCAGCCAAGAACAATCGCCTGCATCTGGACAGCGAACGAGAAAAAAAAGCGCGCGGCCATCAGCCGCTTGAAATCAACTGGCACAAAAACCTTTTAAGTGAGCGAGTGCTTTTCCTTCACCCAGATCATTCCCACAACGAACGTCAGAAGAGCGATGGCGATCGGATAATAAAGTCCCGCGTAGATATCACCGGAGCGGCTCACCATGTATGTTCCGATGAGAGGAACCATTCCGCCGAACACACCGTTCCCGATGTGATAGGGAAGGCTCATGGAAGTATAGCGGATGTTCGTCGGAAAAAGCTCGACAAGAAAAGCGGCGATCGGCCCGTACACCATGGTGACATAAAAGACCTGAATCCAGACAAGAAGGACCAGCATGATGGTGTTGGGCTCACTGCCGGTGAGAAACCCGGAGTAGTGGACCATACCTTTATAGATCGGAATCCACGTGACGGCGGCGACAAGGCAACCGGTCATCATGATTTTTTTCCTGCCGATTTTATCCGAGAGCCAGCCGAAGAAAACAAAAAACGGTGTCGCAAAAAGAAGAGCAATCGCGATCACCTGATTGGTGAGCACGAAATTCACCTTGAGGACAGTCTGAAGATAGTAGAGCGCATAGAACTGTCCGGTGTACCAGACCACACCTTGTCCGGCAGTGGCACCGAGAAGCGCGATGATGACCATACGGCGATTCTCCGGTTCAAGAAAACTGTCGCGTAGAGGAGACTTCGAAGCTTTGCCTGAAGCTTTCATTTCCTGGAACACCGGTGATTCATGAAGCTTTCTTCTGATCATCACGGAGATCGCAACCAGAACAATCGAAAGAAGAAACGGTACTCGCCAGCCGATCTCGGCGAATTTTTCTTCACCAAAATAAGTCCGGCAGGCAAGAATCACTCCAAGAGAGACGAACAATCCTAATGTCGCAGTCGTCTGAATGAACGAAGTGTAGAAACCGCGTTTTCCATCCGGCGCGTGTTCCGCCACATAGGTTGCGGCGCCACCATATTCTCCCCCGAGGGCAAGTCCCTGAAGAAGACGAAGGAGGAGAAGAAGAATCGGAGCAAGGATTCCGATCGTGGCATAATCCGGAAGAAGGCCAATGAGTGTGGTGGAAACACCCATGATGAGAAGAGTGACAAGGAATGTATATTTTCTTCCGACGATATCGCCGATGCGGCCGAAGACGAGAGCACCAAACGGGCGAACGACGAAGCCGGTAGCGAAAGTCGCGAGAGTGAGGAGGAGATTCACGACTTCATTGCCGGGAGGGAAAAACCGCGAAGAGATGATGGTGGCAAGAGATCCGAAAATATAAAAGTCGTACCACTCGATCAGAGTTCCCGCGGAAGAGGCGCCGATGACACTCCAGATGCTGTTACGTTCAGACATTTTTCCCTCACAATTTATTGATACTAAAATTATGAGAGAGATTTCGGTTTATGTCACCTCACGAATCGAATCCCCACCGCGATACCAAGAACTTCGTTATTCACCGGCTTGTTGACCGTACTATAGAGCTGCACATAGGGCAGATTGATCTGTGCCCCGACAAAGCCCCGCACCGTCACAGGCTCAACATGGCCTTGAGTATTGGCCCCTGCCTGCGCCTGCACTTGAATTCTCTGTCCAGCGGTACAGACACCTCCATCCGTACACACAATCGGACTCAGTTTCCCGTCCGCTTTTGCACGACCAACGGCACTTCCCCAGTTGAAGTCGAGGCCCGCACCACCATAGAAAGTCAAAAATTTGAAGACACTCACGTCACTTGAGATCTCCAGCGGAATGGAGTTGGTGTTGACGTCGACGTTGTATTTCGGTCGACCGGTTACTCGCCCGCGAAGCGAGTTCACACCCTGGACGTCAAAATCAAAATTCAGGTCATGCTCAAACTCAAAATGCGATTCGATATGCTGAAATCCCCAGCCTAATCGAACTCCACCCCAGGTGTAGTTTTTATGTTCCTGGCCGGAGATCCAGGTGTAACCAAACATCGCGCCCGCAGATTTCGTGTTCACCTTGAGCCATGCCTTTCTATCAATGAAAGGATCGAGATCCTGATAGGCTCCCCACTGAAGATAACCGACATAGAGATCGAGCTTCTTCGTATCAAGGCCTGCAAAATGGTGAACACCAAGATTGTGCATGTTCGCACCACCGACAAGACTTGGAGCTACTCCCACACCACTCACGTCACTGGAAAAATCCTTTTGTCGTTCAAGATCCACGCCGCCACCCATGGCAAAACTCAACTGATACTTTTCCATGTGAGAGCCGTAGTCAGCAAAGGAGCTCTTGCCGGCGAGAGTGGAGGAGTTCGACATCCCTTTCATCACTCGTGTGGTTGAGCCACTCGGAATTTTATCGTTGATGTCAGACTGGACTTTTTTCACTTCGTTATCGATCAGCGCCTTCACTCCGGGAATGGAATCAAGGCCATCGTAGTCCGTGACTTTCAGGGTAAAAATCTGTGCGTGTGCAGTCAGCGCAATAAGAAATAGAAAAAGAATGAAGACGAATTTCATAAAGTCTCCGGGCGGGGACTTTATGAAATAAGGTTTATGCTAGTCGAGACAGAGCGCGGTCAATGATGAGCGAAACTTTTCTCGGTGTGTACTTTTTCAGGAGCTCGATGAGTCCAGAGTCATCCTTCATCTGCAGTCCTCGTACACCCTTATTCAGCGTGCGTTCCACCGGAACGACGATTTCCTGGCGCTTGAAGTACTGCCATTCGTTAAGCTTCGGAAGCTGATCAAGCACGATGCCCTCCGGAAGCGCGGAGCGGTCAACACCATGAATGAGAAGATATTCTTTGTCGCCGACGTGGAAGGACACTGGTCTTCCAATCCAGGTAAAGAGAACGCGCAGAGGAGCGGTGAGATCAAGGAGCTCTCCCTTGTCATCCGTCACCGGTTGCATGTGATGAAGGTCACCTTCGGAGTACGCCATGTATGAGCCGTACGTGCCAAAGTATTCACCGGCAGAGAAGAGCATCTGGAAACCAATC
>JBJMLZ010000041.1:0-9231 GCA_045805035.1 Bacteriovoracaceae bacterium | reverse complement strand
TCCTGAACCGGGTTTTCCTCGTCGCCGTTGATGCCGAAGACCTTCACCTGTCCTTTGTATTTCTCCTGAAACTTCACGAGACTCGGAAATTCTTTGAGACAGGGAATGCACCAGGACGCCCAGAAATTCAGGACAATAACAGGCGTAGATTCTGTTCTGAGTTCCACCAGCGTGCCCTTAGTCGTCGTGAACTTAAGGCCTTGGAAGTTGGTCTCATAAACGGAGTGTTTTTGTTTGTCTTGCTCGACCTGTTTAGCGTTAAGATCGTAGTTATCCCATAGGATTTGACTGGCGAGAAACCCAGCAAAGGCCATAATGAAGAGAAGAACGGGGATAATTTTTTTCATTGGGATATCCTGAAAAGTGAATTCAGCTTAGCTCAGAAAAACGACTTTATGAAGCACCGGAACTTTCGTTCATTTCTACGAAAAATCAAGCGGGTCAGACAGAAAGGTCAGGGGCTCGTGGAATTTATTTTGCTCCTCGTTGTACTTTCAGGCGTCTCATTTTTTTTCATCGCGGTCATGAACCGCAGCCTGACGAAATACTGGGAGTACTCGGTCAATCTCATCATAGACGACAAACCCGGGACAAAGACCGTACAATTTCCTTAGTTAAAAACGACAAGGAAGTTCTATGTACATCCTCTCCATCGATCAGGGAACGACTGGTTCCACTGCTCTCATCATCGACGCAAAATCACTCAAAGTTCTCGATAAAGAAAAATGCGACTATCGCCAGATTTATCCGAAACCGGGTTGGGTCGAGCATGATCTGGAAGACATCTGGAGTTCTGTTGGAACATCCGTTGATGCAGTCATAAAGCGCCAGAAGATTGATCCGAAAAATATTATCGGCATCGGTATCACGAATCAGCGCGAGACCACTTGTGCTTACGATAAAAAAGGTAAGCCTCTTCATCACGCAATCGTCTGGCAAGATCGCCGTACCGCCGATTACTGTGACCAGAATCGCGCGCGCTACGAACAAACTTGTCGAAAGAAAACCGGCCTGCCGCTTGATCCATATTTCTCCGGCACAAAAATGCGCTGGCTGCTCGATCATGTTCCTGCGGTGAAAGTAGCCGCGGAAAGAAAAGATCTTTGTCTTTCGACGGTCGATACATTTCTGGTTCACCGTTTGACCGGCGGAAAAAGTTTTGTGACTGAACCTTCGAATGCTTCCCGCACAATGCTGATGAATCTTGAGACCTTCAACTGGGACAATGATCTCATGAAGTTCTTTGATATCTCCCGCGAGTTCCTGCCGGAGATCAAAGAATCGTTCACGAATTTTGGTGAGACGAAAAACGCGGGCATTCTTCCGGATGGTATCCCGGTTCTTTCGATCTTAGGCGATCAGCAAGCCGCGCTTTTTGGCCAGGCGTGTGTGCATGCCGGTGACATCAAATCCACTTACGGCACCGGCGCGTTTCTTCTTCTGAACACCGGGGAAAAACTGGTTTATTCTTCCACTGGTCTTCTTTCGACCGCTGCCTATTCTTTCCGAGGGAAAAAGATTTACGCGCTTGAAGGTGCGGCCTACATCGCGGGTGCCGCGGTTCAGTGGCTCCGTGATAATTTGAAAAGCATCAAGAGTGCGCCGGAAATTTCAAAGCTCGCCGAAGATGTGAAGGACCTCACGCAGATGGAACATGTTCTGTTTCTTCCGTTCTTTACTGGTATCGGAACACCTTACTGGAATTCGCAGGCCAAGGCCGCCATCGTTGGCCTTACTCGGGATACCCACAACGGTCACATTGCACGCGCGTGCCTGGAAGGTATCGCGCTTTCATTAAATGATTCCGTTTCGAGCTTTAAGAAAGATTTTCCACAGCTGAATGACATTCGCGTGGATGGCGGAGCTGCCGCCAATGATATCCTCATGCAGATGCAGGCGAACTTTTCTCAGAAAAGTATTCTTCGTCCGGCGTGCATCGATACCACTGCGTTTGGGGTGGCGGCAGGGTGCCTCGTTGCCAAAGGTGAAGTCTCGATTGAAGACATGGGCAAGTACTGGAAGCTTGAAAAAGAATTTACGCCGGAGAAAAACGCCTACTATTCCAACAAGAAGGCACTCTGGGATCAGACGATCAAGCGCCTTTATCTTTAATCACTGAAAAAGAAGCTTCTTCAGCTCGTCGGCCTTCTCCAGGCCGATGAGTTCAAGCTTAAATTTTCCTTTGAAATCGGCAGCGGCACGCTTGGAAGTGATTACACGCTTATAGTTCATCTGCGCAATTTCTTTCAGGCGAATCTCCATCATCGGAACTGAACGCACTTCCCCCGTGAGTCCTACCTCACCCAGATAAATGGTATCTGAATCCAGCGGCTCGTTGTGATACGAGCTCAAGAGTGAAGCAATCACGGAGAGATCGGTCTCGCGCCCCGTGAGCTTGATTCCGCCCACTACGTTTACGTAAATATCGTTATAAGAAAGAGGAATGCCAAAATATTTATCAATTACTGCCACGAGAAGGGCGACGCGATTGGAATCCATCCCCTGGGTCGTTCTTCTCCCCTGGGCGAATTTATTTTCCACCACGAGGGCCTGAATCTCGACGAAGAGTGAGCGCGTGCCTTCCAGAATACAAGTGAGAGATCTTCCGAAAGATCCCTTCAGTGATTGCTCCAGAAAATACTGCGAAGGATTTTTGATCTCCACGAGACCCTTCTCCTGCATTTCAAAAATTCCCACTTCATTCGTATTGCCGAAACGGTTCTTCATTACCCGGAGCATGCGATATTGTCCGAGTTGATCACCTTCAAAATAAATGACGGTATCGACCATGTGCTCGAGGATTTTCGGGCCGGCGATTTGCCCTTCTTTGGTGACGTGACCTATGATGAAGCAGGTGAGGTTATAAGACTTGGCGTAGTTCATGAGCTCATAGGTCACTTCACGAATTTGTGTCAGCGTGCCCGCCGCTGAATCCACCTGATTGGAGTATGTGGTCTGGATCGAATCCAGGATAAGAAACTTGGGCTTCAGCTCCTTCACTTGCGCGATGACGTTCTGCCAGTTGGTTTCGTTATAAATGTAAAAATTCTCGTTATTCACACCCAGGCGCTTAGAACGTTGAGCAACCTGAGACTCGGATTCTTCGCCGGAAACGTATAGAATGCGTTCGTTTTTATAATTTCCGAGAAGTTTTCCGCAGACTTCCATGAGTAATGTCGATTTCCCGATACCGGGTTCGCCACCGATCAATGTCAGTGAACCAATGGTCACTCCGTCGCCCATAACCCGATCGAACTCGCCGATTCCTGTCACGTAACGTTCAACCTTTTCTACTTCAATTTGTGAGATCGTCTTGGGAGTCGACTCCCTTCCCGCAATGGACTTGGGAGCCGCTTTTGAGCTGATGGCCTTGATGCTCTCTTCTTCGGAGAAAGAGTTCCATTGATTGCAGTCGGGACATTTTCCGAGCCACTTGGCGGATTGATAACCACATTCCTGGCAGGTGAAAACAGTTTTGATTTTGGCCATGTTACCCTTCGATCATCTTGAGGAGTTTGTTTTCTGTGATTATCGGAATGCTGAGCTCTTTGGCCTTCACAAACTTGCTGGAGCTGCCGTCTGTTTCATTCGTGATGAGATAAGACGTGTTTTTAGACACGGATGAAACCATCACGCCGCCATTTTTCTTAATCAACTTTTCAAACTCACCGCGGGACGAACTGAGTTCACCGGTGATACAGAACTTGAGGCCCGCCAGGGGTCCCTCGCCGGTATTGATTTCATCTGCCTTGAGCTTCACGCCGACTTTCAGAAGTTCTCTGATCAGCGGCTCTTTTTTCTGGAGGCTCGAGACAATTTCAGTCGAAGATTTTTCCGCAAAGCCTTCAATCGCCATCAGCTTCTCCGGGGTCAAAGCGAGAATTTTATCGATGGTATTGTAACCCTGAGAAATAATTTTTTCCGCCTTCGCGGTGGACACACCTTCCACGCCAATGGCGGAAATAAATTGCACGAGAGATTGTTCTTTGGTCTTTGTGATATTCTCAAACATCTTGGTCGCAAGTTTTTCTTTCACTTTCTCGAGCATAAGAAAATCTTCCACGCTGATTTTGTAAAGATCGGGAATGGTTTCCACAAGTCCCTTCATAATCATTTCATCCAGGCGCTTGTCCGAAACGTCTTCGATGTTCGCCTTCTGAATGTAATTCAGGATTTCTTCTTTCATCTTGGTGGGACAACGTTCATTGTCGCAGAAAAGCCAGATGTCTTCGATCTTCAGCTCGCTATGGCAGCTCGGGCACTTTTTGGGATAAGTAAATTTTCCCGGTCCGCGCTCGGAGACCCCGAGGAATTTCGGAATCACTTCGCCGGAGCGGATAATCTCAATCTTGTCGCCTGCCTTCAGCTCAAAATTTTTCGTCAGACCAAAATTGTGAAGAGTCACCCTGCCGATCATCGCTCCAGAAAGCTCAACCGGAGCGACAAGTGCCACCGGCGTCAGCGTGCCATTGCGGGAGACTCCCCACTCAATCTCATTGATGGTCGTGACCTTCGTGTCGCCGGTAAACTTAAAAGCAATCTTGTAGCGCGGGTGGTGTGATGTTTCGCCAAGTTCTTCATGAAGCTTCAGATCATCGTAAACGAAGACGAGTCCATCAATGAGATAGTCCCCACCGGACATGAACTCCTTCGCTTCTTTAATCTGAGATTCAATTTTCTTCGTGCCCTTATGAATTTCGTAATCAGGAGTGACGAATCCGAGATCCTTCAGGAGATCGAGCTTTTCATGTTCTTTTTTAAACTTCTCATCAGAGATAAGATCGAAGGCCTTAAAGCTGAGATAGCGACAAAGCTGGATATTTTCTTTTCTCCCCAGAAGGCCCGCCACGATGTTTCTTTGCGAAGTCGGCGCCTCGAGACCGAGCCCCTTCATTTCTTCTGACAATTGAAAGAACTGGGCTTCCACACAGTAAACCTCACCGCGGACTTCAAAGTCCTTCAGGCCCTTCACTGATTTCGGAATGTCGGGAATGAACACGGCCTTCTTGGTGATATTCTCACCGACAGAACCATCGCCACGAGTTTTCGCCACTGACAGATGTCCGTTTTTATAAACGACCGAGCAGCTTGAGCCATCGATCTTGAAGACACTCACCACGTCTTCTTTACCGATCCATTTCAGGAGATCTTTTTCGTCGTAGGTTTTATCCAGCGAGAGCATCTTCTTTTGATGTTCTACTTTTGAGACAGGTTCGCTTTGCTTAAAACCTACGAGTTGCAGAACGGGATTTCCGGAATCGAGTTTTTTCAGTTCGTTTTCGAGCTTGTCGTACTTCTCGTCAGAGATCTCTGCCTTGCCCGTGTAATAACGTTCCTTATGATGAAGAATGAGCTTCTCGAGCTCCTGAATGCGGTTGGATTTCATGGGACCAATATAGCATCAGAAGTTGAAAGTCGCACCCAGCTTCAGGAGATTGTCCTTGTAGGAAACTTCTTTGAAGTTATTACTAAAGCGCGCTTTGCTTGAGCGAGATTCAAGACTCGCGTCCAAAGTCATACGAACTGTGTACTGATATTTCATCCCCAGTTCCAGATCGAGAGAGGATGCACTTTTTGGACTGTTGCCGTAGATATTATCTTCGTCCTTGAAAGTCGGAAATGGCAGGAAGTCGGCCTTCGTGAAGAAGCGGAATTCCCGATTAATCGGGATGTTTGCTCCCACACCAATGAGAAGTCCCGAGAAAGATTGCCGGCCTAATCCGTCAGTCGCTGAGTAATCGACGTCGTAAGTCTTATTCGCGTAACCCGCGTAAAGATCGATTTGCGGCCCGTAGAAAAAACCGATCGGAAGATATTTGTATCCGCCGGTCAGCTTGAAAGATCCGTTGTTCGTATTAGCGTTGCTCTTACTCGGATGGCCGGAAGATTTTGAAACGTTACCAAGTGAGCGCACGAGTTCGAGTGCAGCAAAGTACTGCCGCGTGATCCATCCTTCTGCCCTCACATCAACACCATAAAGACCTCCGCTCCAGCGATTACTGCCGGAAGGTGTTGCCGTATCTACGCTCGAGCTTGAACCGAAGAGCGCAACCGAGAGGAGTCCGAGTGTCCCGAGTTTTTCTTCCTCGGCTTTTTTGACATCCTCTTCTTTAATCTCAGTGCCGTGAAATTCTTCCAATCTCACCCAGTCACCCGGCATGAGCTTCTGGTCATCTTTGTAAACCTTGATCATTCCCAGCGCCTGGTTGTCCGAAATGTTAAACACACTTCCTTCCGCCAGAACTTTTGTCTCCCAGTCGACAATCTTTTTTAAGAGCGGATGTTTTTTCTTGGCGGTGAGACGTCTGACAAGAAACTTTTGTCCAATCTGAATGGGATAACCCTTGCCCACGTCGAGCGTGATCTGGTCACCAAGAATTCCAGTAACAGTTGCATCGTAAGGAATCATTTTCGAATATGTATCGAGCCAGTTCTCCACCGTCTGCGAAATAACATCAATGTCATCGGAATTAAGAATGGTTTTTTCGCTGAAGTAAAGGTCCTCTCCATTCTCGCCGTAAATGTCCATCTGGACTTCCACGCCTTTCACTTCATTCACGATCCCCACGCGAACAAGTGATCCCACTTTCAATTTTTCTGCGACAGTGGAAAGAACTTCTTTCGTTTTCAGATACTGGGGAAGGTTCTCGCGGTACTTACTAAAAACATTGATGAGGCCGGAGTTGGAAACGTAGGTGCACCAGTTACTTTTCTTGAGATCGTGTTCGATTTCTTCAAAGACTTTGAAACCAATCGCGCCGCCCACACTGTCAGTGATCGGAAGCAGAGTGCATCTTCTCATTGAAGACTGCGACCACGCAGAAAAAGAAAATAATAGCGCGAGGGCGAGTAGTGCCTTAGTCATAAAAGTGCGGAAGTTCCGGCGGGTTCGTTTGTAAATTTTTACCCTCGTAAAGATCAACGAGCATGCGGAGCTCGTGATTTTCTTCCTGAAGTGTTCTGATTCTTCCTCTGAGCAATTCGAGTTCAAGCTTGAGGCGCAGAGTTTCTTCTTCCTCGCGCTGTTTTATGCGCTCACTAGATGGAACATAGATAAAATACTTTCCGTCCTGCTCACGGTGCTTCAGAATATTGTTCTTGATGTGTCTTCGGATGGTTGAGATGGAGACGCTTTTGTAGCGTGAATAGTCATTGATGGATAACCATACGCCGTCCGTGGAACTCATTGATACTCCTTCTCTTAACTTTATGATAAAACGAACCGATCAAGATGTGCAAAATCAAAAAAGTAACCCTTTTAGTTGAGTGCTGATGTCAGTTGATTTAAACGAGCTCAAAAATAAAAAAATCGCACTCGTCCTTTCCGGAGGCGTGGTGAAAGCGGCCGCCTGGCATACGGGTGTGACTCTCGCTTTGGAAGAACTCGGCTTCTATCTCAAAAACAACAAAACTTCTTCGACCGATCTCAATCCTCGCAGTCTCGAGATCGGAACCTATGTTGGCTCGAGTGCAGGCGCACTGATTTGTATCTACCTGGCGAGCGGATACACGCCTCAGGACGTGATTCAGGCCACGCTGGGAATAAAAGGTTCCAAGCTCAAAGGCATCACCTACAAAGAGATGTTTACCCTGAAGCGCCCGGAACTTCGCGCACCCAAGGGTGATCTCTATTTTCCACTCGATGGCTTGCCGGCGCTTGTGAAGAATTTCCTGAAACCTGTGATCTCGCTTCCGGGATTTTTTACGACCGAGGGCCTTCGCCAGTATCTCCTGGAGAATGTCATTGCCCAGGATCGCTTTGAGGATTTCAATTCGGATCTCTTCATTGTCGCCACCCAGCTCGATCATTCACGGAAAGTAATTTTCTCTAAATACAATTACCCTAATCCAAGCCATGACAGTACCTCCGTCTATTACACCGGAACGAATGTCTCTTATGCGGTTGCGGCCTCCATGAGTGTTCCGCCTTTCTACTGCCCCTATCCGATTAAGAACCGTCACACCAACGACGTGGATTATTACATCGACGGGGAAATACGTGAGACGCTGTCCACTCACGTGGCGGAAGATAACGGCTGTGAAGTCATTATCAGCTCCTGGACGCACACTCCCTATCACTTTCACGATGAAGTGGGCTCGCTCATTAATTACGGATTGCCGCCGATTGCGATTCAGTCGATCTATCTCATGATTCAGAAAAAGATCATTGCCAGCCGTGCTGAGCGTGCGAAGGCGATCGACATCATGGATACGGTGAACGATTACATGAAAATGGAAAAGTTCAGCCAGACTCACCGCCGGGAAATCATGGCGATCCTCCAGCGTAAACTCAACATCAATCCGAAAGTCAGGCTCATTGACATATATCCTGACCACCACGACTATAAGTTGTTCTTTGCAAACTCTTTCTCTCTGAATCCGAAAGTCTCCACTCACGCGGTTGAAGCGGGATATAAGCGGACCATGCAGATCCTCGGACAGAAATGATTTTTAAGTACACTTCTCTGGCGATCCTTGCCCTCTTCCTCATCACTGCCTCAGATCCCTATTTTGGTTTTGAATTCGGTAAGCGCGTTTCACCTGACAAGGCCGAAAATGATGTTGTTGAAGTTCCATTTTTTTCTCAAAAAGTGCTCGAGCCTTTTTTGCAAGATCACGATGACCGGGTGAACGATTCTTTCAAGATAAGAGATTTCTATTACTCGAATGTGCGCTTCTGGTTTTTGATTTACACGAGAATTGACTCTACCCAGGTCGCCATTCACGATCGCTCGAATCTCTCGATCATCTACAAGCTCCTCGACTTCTCTGCCCTCAAACAAAAAAATCTTCCCTCCAATACGCTCTATGTTCTCCAGCAGAAACTTTCCGCGGAAAGAGTGGATGAAATCAAGCTCACGCTGGATAAGCTGGCGCACGAACCTCATAACATGGATCCGGATTCGCGGGATATCTTCCGCGCCGTCCGCAATGCCGGAGTTGATCTTCCTCCTGATCGTCCGTCGAGAATCAATCTGTTTAAAGCACTTCGCGACAACATCCGAATTCAAACCGGACAGCGTGATTTCATTGAAGCGGGCCTGCGGCGTGCTCTGCCTTATAAGAAATTCCTGAGAACATATCTCGAATCCAAAAACCTTCCCAAGGAACTCGCCTCGGTTCCTTTTCTCGAATCCAGTTTCAATCCCAAAGCCGAATCTCGCGTAAGCGCCCTGGGTGTCTGGCAGTTCATGCCACTCATTGCGAGCTACTATCTTCCGAAGCGCTCAC
>JBJMLZ010000040.1:0-9998 GCA_045805035.1 Bacteriovoracaceae bacterium | reverse complement strand
GGGACAGATACGATTGTCATGCGCGCGATTCCGGAGTGGATGAATGGACTTCCGCTGAAAGAAATCGTTCAATGCCTACTCACCGGAGATAAAATCTCTTCTCTCACTTTGCGGCCAGGGGATTGGTCATCTTCCGGTTGGGACGACATGATCGCCTCAATTGGGCACGCCAAACTTTTTGAATCGAATGTCATCTGCGATCTTCAGGAAATTGTCCGGGAAAAATTGAAATGAAGGTCGTGATCGTCTCCGGGCCGACCGCGACCGGAAAAACGAACACCGCAATCGAGCTCGCCCGCACATTTGGTGGGGAGATTGTGAACTTCGATTCTCTTCTTCTTTATAAAGAGATCACAATCGGTACCGCTAAACCCACTCTCAGCGAACGAAAAGAAGTGCCTCATCACATGATCGATGTGACTTCGATTTCTTCTCCCATGAATGCTTCCGATTACATGCGCGCGGCCCATCCGGTAGTAGAAAAACTTCTCCAGGAAAAGAAAACCGTTTATCTCGTCGGTGGTAGTGGCTTTTATCTTCAGGCCCTGATCAAGGGGATGTACGACTCTCCTACAACTCCCACCGATGTCATGCAGAAGTCTGAGCTCATGTATAACAACGAAGGCATTGCTCCTTTCCGCGAGATCCTCCGACTTCACGATCCGGGAAGCTTTGAGCGCTATCATGAAAATGATCATTATCGGATTCGTCGTGCGGTTGAACATTGGTGGGCCAATGGCACGCCATTTTTCGAGGAACGAAAGAAGAAAGCTGAGGGAAACTCCCAATTAAAAAGTGACACCATTCACGGCTGGGAAATATTCCATGCCTATCTCGACATGCCGAAGGAAGAACATCTTCGCATCATTGAAAAGAGAACTGACCAAATGATGGAGTCTGGTCTCATTGAAGAAGTTCAGTCGCTTCTTGACCGGGGCTTTACCGGGCTTGAAAAACCTCTTCAAAGTATCGGATACAAGGAAGCACTCGATTTTATTTTTGGCGTGTATAAGACAAAACAGGAATGTCGCGAGCGCATTGTGATCTCTACCCGACAGCTCGCCAAATCACAGCGAACGTGGTTCAACCGCGATCATACGAAACAAACATTTCATCCGTTGAAAGACGCCGACCGCCTGAAAGCAACGATCGGCGATTTTTTGAAATAACTAAGGCTCCGGCGTAACTGTAAAGTTCTTCGTATTCGGGAGAAGTGGCATGGTCTGAACCGGGAACTCACCGGTGAGAGAATCAAGAAACGCCACGATGTCTTCCACCTGCGTGTCCGTCAAATCCGCATCCAATTGAGTCTTCGCCATCACTCTCACTGCTTCATCGAGAGTTTTCACTTTCCCGTTATGGAAGTAAGGCGCCATGATCGCCACGTTTCTCCAGGTCGGTACACGCCAGTGATTTTTGTCTTCCGGATTTTTTGTCACTTCAAAGCGACCCAGATCCGAAGTGAGATCATACATCTTGTCATACTTCGAGCCGGGCACCTGAGGAAATGGCTTGAAATTTCCTTCGCCCATTTTCTCTTCACCGGAAAAATTCACACCTGTATGACAAGTTGTGCATCCGATGGTGTCGACGAGTTTCATTCCACGCACTTGTTGTGCAGTTAATGCCTTCTTATTGCCCTTCATGTATTTATCAAACGCTGAGTTCGGAGTGATGAGCGTGCGTTCGTAAACTGCAATCGCTTTTGCCATGTTATCGATGTTCACCGGATTTTTATCTTTCGGGAAAGCAGTCTTGAAGGCGCTCACGTAGCCCGGAATTTTATTCAGCCGTTCAATCACAAAATCATGCGACGACATCCCCATCTCGACTCCATTGATGAGAGGCCCTTTCGCCTGATCTTCCAGAGAAGCTGCGCGCCCGTCCCAGAATTGTACGGTCTGGAAAGCGGAGTTCCATACTGTCGGCGAGCCACGCCCACCGCGCTGGCCATGGATACCAACTCCTACGGGACGACCATCGCCGCCGTGGTACATCACATTGTGACAACTGTTACAGGAAACCGTTCCATCCATCGAGAGGCGTGGATCGAAAAACAGCATCTTTCCGAGGCCAAGCTTCGCAGGAGTTGAAGGATTATCTGCAGGTTCCGGTGCCTTGTCCGGGAGCGCTTTAAACTCAGCGCGTGCGGTGAAGGAGCTGACCGCGACGAGAAGAAGGAAGGCATTTCTTATGTGCATAGAGTTTCCTTTTGAAGTAAAATCGGAGACAGGAATATTTTAAAAAAAATTGAACGTCCCGCAAGCAGCACCGTATGCAAACGCATGACAAATTAAAAGTGATCGTGATCTCCGATGGTACCGGAGAAACAGCATCGGCCATTACCCGCGCGGCGATGACACAGTTTCAGGACAAGGAAATCTTTTTCACTCGCTACAAGAACATCCGCACCAGAGAACAGATTGATGCCATTTTCCAGGAAGCCGCCATTCATCACGATATCGTGGTGTACACCATCGTGTCGGTCGAGCTTCGCGCTTACATCGCGGAACTCTCCAAGCGCGATCACGTGCGGTCCGTCGATGTGATGGGACCACTTCTCACTGCTTTCTCGAATTTCTTTGAGTCAGAACCAAATTATCAGCCCGGTCTCTTGCACGCCGTGAACGATCAATACTTCAAGCGCGTGGCCGCGATCGAGTTCACATTGAACCACGATGACGGAAGAAACATGAACTCGCTGGAAGAGGCCGACGTCATTCTCGTGGGGATCTCGCGGACATCAAAGACTCCACTTTCCATGTATCTTTCACTCGAAGGAGTGAAAGTGGTGAACGTTCCCATCGTGATGGGCGTGACGTTGCCGGAAAAGCTATTTCAAGTTGATCAAAGAAAAATCTTCGGACTCACGATTGATTCCGATGCTCTCTTTCAGATTCGTAAGAATCGTCTTTCGCGTCTGGGACTTTCGCGCGATGAAGGTGACTACGCTGACATTTCCAAAGTCGTGGAAGAAATCGAATGGGCCAACCGCCTCTTCTCAGAGAACAAGCGCTGGCCGGTCTTCAACGTCACTGGTAAAGCCCTGGAAGAAACCGCAGCGGAAATCATGAAGCTACTCAACATGCGGAAAGTGAATCGCTTCAAGCAGTCCAAGCGCTTTGAAACTCCTGATGACCAGAAAGAGTAAGCTCGTTACGCTTCTTTGTTTCTACGCAGTCATCGGGGCCTCGATGCTCATGCTGAGAACCCCTGGCACTCTGGATACGCGTCTCTACTACACAAATGCTGAGGCCCTTCAGTGGATTTCTTCACTCTCCCCGGAAATGAAAGAGACATATCTCTGGCATCAGTATCTGGACCTTGGGTACCTCATCACTTATTCACTGATTGCTTATCTTTTTCTGGGATACTGGGCACTGATTCCCGGCGTTCTGGATCTGTTTGAGACGATCTTCATTCTTCTTCATCTTGAAAGAGTTGTCATGCTACCGGAGTTTCTCGGAATCGTGACGTGCCTAAAGTGGATTTCGGGAGTGATCGTCATTTTACTCGGGATTTTTAAACTAACGTCTCAACGATTCAACCGTGCCAGTTGAACCAGGCCCAGCTAAGACACAATAGAGCAGCAATGATTATCAATGCGGTCAGCGGAGTTGATCCGACGTATGAGATATTCCGCATTCGAGTGACCGCAGGAACTTTTTTTTCTTCGGGAATTCCCAGGTCAAAATGTTCGGCAAAGACTCTCAGCTTTTTCAGCTCATCAAAATCGGGGACAGATAAATTCCTGAGTCCGCTTCGATCAAAAGAAATGGAATAGAATGAGTTGTCTACCTGGGCGCCTCTGCGTGCGGAATGATAGTTTGGATTAGAGATGATGGCGTTGGCCTGAGCAATCGCATCTTCATTGATCTGAACTTCGAATGGAATCTGATAACGCTCAAGAATAGCGATAAGTTCTTTCAACTCATCTTCGGTGTAGCCCGTGTAAAGCACAGGCTACTCGAGGAAATGTTTCTTGTTTTCTTCGATGCGGAACTCGACCTTCTTCTCAGTGCCGAGAATCTCATTCACGATCTTCGCCTGGTAGACCCCTTCCGGAATCTGAACTTCACGAAGCGGGAGATTTTTCCTGATCAGCTCACCATTGGCCTCATAAACGAGCACTGAACCCGCAGTATAATTCTGTGAAGTGGTCAGGAGACCAATTCTTGCTCTTTCAAGCGAAGGAATACTTACGACTTTCGACTCGCCACCTTTCTCAAAGTTCACCTTTGTGACATAAGGAAGGTATCCCGACTTCTTCACCATGACAGTGATTTCTTTTCCATCGACCTTCAGAGGCTTACCTACGTAACTTCTCTTCGTACCGTCGACGTAAATCTCCATGTTGATATCAAGACCGCCGAGAATGATTTCACTCTTCTCTTCCGGCTGCTCAACAGTCGCAGAAGCATCACCGGTATCATCGCCATTCACGCTGACTGAAGTCGGTGTACGGCTGTGGTCACCATGGATCATTTTTTTCAGGTTGAATCCTGTGTACTCTTCGACAAGATCCGCCTGGAGATAACTGATACCAGCAAGTGAAGCCGCAAGCACGAGAACCAGAAGCGGCTGACTGCCCTTGCTTTCTTGTTCCTTCAGTTTATCCCGGGTGGTAATCCGGCTGCTTGAACGGTCACCCTTTTTCGTCGGCATGACCGGGCCGGATGCCTGACCACCAGAACGTGGAGCCGGGCCGCCCTTGGAAATCGCCTTCGCATTATGGAGAGCGGACTTATTAAGTTTCTTCGTCGTCGTTACTGACTCAACTTCTTTCTCAAGATCAATGCGAAGATCGTTGGCCTTGGACATGTCCAGCTCGATCTCACGGACTTTCGTGCGTGGCTCGCCTTCGACACGTTCTTCTTTTGCGCCCGCGCCCTTCGCGCGGATGTCCTTCGTCGCGATCTTACCAGTGCGCGACTCTTCCTTCTTCATATCATCGATGTACTGCTGGATATCGATCTTGCCGTATTCGACGAACTTCTCGCGGTCCTTACCAATCTCTGCTTTGAAGAGATCATCCGCGAAGGCCTTGAGGTCAGATGCGTTGAACTCAGGATAAGTTGAATAGAGGAACTTCACGAGCGCACGGTTCATCTGATCGAGGTTCTCGTAACGATGAGCGCGGTCTTTCGAGAGGGCCTTCATCACGATCGTATCGAGTTCTTTCGGAACCGACGGGTTGATCTGTGACGGTGGAACAACTTTACACGCCTGAATCTGCTTCAGAACCGCGAGATCGTTGTTGGCCTGGAAAAGTTTTCTTGAACAGAGAAGTTCCCAGAGAGTAATCCCCACGGCGAATTCGTCGTAACGGGCATCGAGCTCGAGACCTTCAAGATATTCAGGAGCAAGGTAAGAGAGCTTACCTTTGATGGTACCCGCTTGAGTCGCTTCAGAGTTTGTGTTCGCTTTCGCGATACCGAAGTCGATCACTTTCACCGCACCATCATACGTAAGCATGATGTTGTGAGGAGAAATATCACGGTGAACGATGTTGTATGGTTTACCCGTGAGTTTATCAGTGAATGTGTGAGCGTAGTGAAGACCGAGACACACTTGCGAAATGATGTAGCAAGAGATCTCAACCGGGAAAACAACCTTGCGCTCTTTCAGACGATCAAGATACTGCTTAAGGTTGGCACCGTGGATGTACTCCATCGCAGTATAGAGCTGGCCATTGGTTTTACCGTAATCATAAACCTGCATGATGTTCGGATGGAGCATACCGAATGTGATATTCAGCTCGTCCTGGAACATGCGTACAAATGCTTCGTCATTGGAGAATTGCGGCTGCACCATCTTGATCGCCACGACCTTGTTGGCCTGCTCACCAAGATATCGGGCACGACAGATCTTCGCCATCCCGCCGTCGACGAGATGATCGAGGATCAAATACTTCCCGAATCGCTGAAATTTCTTATCGCTAGTCATAGTGCCTCAATACCCTATCGGTCGAAGGCGGAATTTCTTAACGAAAATGTGCACTTCTTTTGTGGCGTCTGAAATGACTATATTTTGAGGTGTAATTCTTTGAAACTAGGGAAATTAATGATCAGTCCTTCCCGGTCAAAAGTGCTGGGTGCGCGCTTACAGTAGCCCATGATTTTGTAGTTAAAGACTCGCCAATCCTGCGAATTTGGATGGGTTCGTACATAAGTGGCGAAACTATTGATAACTACATCGTCATAGCCATTAAGTTTCATCTGCTCACGAAAGTTAACGTGCGAGATACGATCCGGAGTCGCACTATAGTTGACGGCGACAATCAGAGACTCGCACTTGGTGAAGAATTCTTTTTCTGAAGGTGAGAACCATTGAGCAAATGGTGATTCAGGATCTGCCTTATATAAAAGTGCATCGTAATAAAGAGTCATCCCGTGGTACCAGCTGGCGCGCTTGAATACCAGAGGTTCATCCCAGGTCTCTTTCTTATAAGAGCCGCCTCGAAGAGTGACTTTACCCGTAGTCGTCTGGTTATAGCTCTTATAGGCCGCGCATGCGGACACTAAGAGAAAAACTAAAACGAGGACGGATCTCATGGTTTCTCCTTCAAGACCTTTTCAACCCACTTCTTCATGGTAGCAAAGATCTCAAAGCGATCAATCTCATTCCAGAGTTCATGGTGGTGCTGAGGATATTGTATGACTGTGACGAGCTTCTTATCAATACCGTGGGCGAAAAGGGTCGTGCTGTCCGGCTGGACCAGGCAATCCTCCCCCGCGATCATAAAAAGCGTAGGCACGTTTACGTAATAAGAAAGTCCCCGGATCCGGTGAGTGGCATCCAGGATCTCTTTCATCATCCGCACGGTAATAAAACGCGGAATCAACGGATCCGTATCAAAATCATTGGCGCGGCCAGTGTCGCGGGTGAGCTGGGAACCTTTAAAGATCATCGGGAGATGAAGTCGTGGAGTGAGCTTATCCATTCTTAAGAGGATCGGCTCCGAAGAAGGACCCAGGAGAAGTCGCGGCTTCACGCACGGGCTTGAGAACATGATGCCGTCACACTTGTGAGGCCAGCCGAAAGTCGAATCAAGAAAACGACTGAGAGTAATTAGTCCGCCCAGGCTGTGAGCGCAGATGAAACGTTTGCAGTTCTCAGGAAGCTCGCGATAAGCAAAATCAGCGACGATGAGCATGTCTTCCACGTAATTTTTAAAATGCGTGAGATAGGCTCGCGGTCCTCCGCTCTTTCCATGCCCCACAAGATCAAAGACGGTGACCGCGACGTCATTCATATTCCCGAGCCAGAACTCCACCAGATCCTTGTGGCGTCCGGAGTGCTCGAGGGCACCGTGAACGATCAGAAAATGTGTCTTCGGAGTTCCCCGAAAAAAAGTTTTTACATAAAGAGACGACTCACCGTCGGATGAGGTGAGCGAATGATCTTCAGAACGATAGTGCTGCTTTGGTTTGCTCACTTAGTTTTCTTGGAGGTATTTCTCCACGGCCTTCCGGGCATCATCAGTGAGACCCTGAAAGCGGAACGAGAATCCGGAATTCCCGTTGAGAATCCGGACGACAACTCCGCTGGCGGTAAAGTGGTAGTCAGAGTTATCCGGGTGAACGTTGATACTGATGCGGTCCCCTGGTTGCCCTTTGAATTCATCCGTAAGGATCTGCATTCCACCGATGGAAATATCCCGGCAGATGCCTTCAAAAACTTTTTTATTATTCTGAACAAAGAGACGGGCCACGAATGGTTTTCTCACTGCCACTCTTCTGTCTGCATCCTTGATGACCGGAGGACTTTCCTCAAAAATTTCCTGATACTCAGGAACATCCGCGAGAACTTTCCACTCTTTCATACCGTTCATGAAGAAAAGTGTTTTCCCATTGATACGATTTTCTTTCAGGAGTTGTCTCAATTGATTCACGCTGAAAGGGCCGTAGTCAGAAGCGGCACCTCCGCGATCATTGCCGATGCGAACGAAAATAATCCGCTCTTCCGGGGAAAGAGAACTCAGATTGATTTCTTTATATTCCATCTTCTGCTGAGGAGCGGCTGCCGCAGGTTTTGGTTCTGGTGCTTTAAATGTAGAAGCTGCAGGAGCAGGTGCTGGAGTTGGTTCGGGTTCTGGTTCGGGTGCGGGAGCAGGTGCCGCTGCTTGTGGTGATTCTTCGAGCTCAGGAACTTCTTTGATTTTTTTCCAGTTCTCGAAACCTTTTTTCCACACGTAATCATTGGTGTTGAGATCCGAATTGGAAATCATCTGCTGGATCACTTCGACGGCGACCGGCCCGTGGCGATTGCCTTTCTGTACGTAATACCAACTGTCGGCCATAGTTCTTCCTCAAGCTATTGAAATGATTGTTTGTTCAATCATAACCTGAAGTTGGAACAAATTCGTTCTAAGGGCAAGATTTTCCGCGTAAGCTGCACTGATATTCCGACCTGTTTTCTCCCCTACAACACTAAAGTTAAGCCGTGGTTTCTCCGAAGAGAGACTTGAGAAATACTAAGGTGTGCTTATGAAAACTAAATGGTCGGCTATACTCTCTCTCCTCTTTTTCACGATGCTCACGGGTTGTGGAAATGAACAATTCGGAACGGGAGGACAGTCAGCGAACTCGAACGCGAATCCTCTGACGACTTATGAGAACCAGTCGTGTTCCAACTTCACACTGATCAAGCCGAAGGTCGACGTTGTTTACGTCGTCGATAACTCTGCTTCTTCTTACTATCTTGCTTCTGACATTAAGAATGCTCTTCGCAATACGGTCGACACACTTTCTTCAGATTTTGATTATCGCGTAATCGGCACTCCGCTTATTGAAACCTCAAGCGGTAACCAGGACTATCAGGTCATGACGAACTCGTCTGACCTCGCGGGCCTTCCGGGTGCGCCGAAGAGAATTCAGACATCATCTGATTTCACTTTCTTCTCAAATCCAGGCGGCGGCGGATATGAGCGTGGTCTCAACCGCGCTTACAGCTTCGTGAGCTTCCATAAATCTTCGGGCCTCATTCGTAGTAACGCTCACACCATCGTCGTTCTTGTTTCCAACGGCCGCGATGCAGACGTTGAAGCTCAGGGCCCGTTCGGTAACGGCGAGACTATCTACAATGCTTCTAACTTTGCGTCTGCCCTTTCGCAGATGAAGTCATTGAAGAACGCCAACTACCAGCTTCGCTTTGTTTCTGCGACTGCGCACTCGGAGTGTAAGTCTGGATGGTTCTCATCCCTTAAGTCATATGTTCAGATGTCGGGCGAGATCTACAACTACTCAGGTGCAACAGACCAGAGCGATTCTACTCCGGACGCTTATGACCTTTGCGGAAGTGGTTTCACTTCTATCTTCAGCTCGATCAACAGCTCAATCAAACAAGTGCTGATTGCTCACGGATATCGCTTCTGGCCGATCTCGTTCCTGAATAACACTGATAACAACGTTGACCAGAGCAAGATCACGGTCACCAAAGTTTCATCTGACGGATCGAAGTCGGTCCTCACGAAAGATACTGACTGGACATTTGTTGACGAAGGTTCAGCGATGTCGATCAACACTCGCGAAGTTCCGACTCCGGGCGAGCCGTACAACGGTCGCTACTTCATTCGCTTCTCGAATCTTCTCATGTATCCGGATTGCGTTCTCGTGACGTCGGTTTCGAAGACTGAGTACTTCGACTGGGTTGTCCTTCCGAAGAAGCCGCTTCTTCCGGTAACCGTGAAAGTGAACGGAGTTGAGATTCCGCAATCAGCGATGAGTACCTCGCAAGTAAATACTTCGCAGACTCTGAACATCAAGGCCGGCTATCCGACCACAGCGGATGAAAATCCTCCGGTCATGAGAACCGGCTTCATGATTCAGATCACCAATCCTCAGTACTACTACAAGTCCGGGGATAACGTTGAAACGCTCTACACTCCAGCAGGTATCTGATTAAAAAACAATTACTCGCTCTTATCATTGCACTGGCTTCGGCCAGTGCATTTTCTTGTGCTGACTTCTCCGGCAAATATGACGACGGCAACGCCG
>JBJMLZ010000039.1:0-19347 GCA_045805035.1 Bacteriovoracaceae bacterium | reverse complement strand
TTTCCCACGCTGAGTCTGGAAGAAGCCTACTCCTTGAGTAGGTGCACGCGATTCAAAGGCCGGATTGAAGCTTGAGGCAAGCTTCATGTACCAACGGACAGTGATTTCTGTAACCGGAGCAGTCGCTTCGTTTTCCGCAGTTGTTGCTTTCGGAATCATCGATGACTTCACGTCAAAGAGAAGTGAAGTGACGTCAGAGTTAAATTCTGTCGTCGCTGTTTTCACTGTGCGAAGTCCAGTGCCTTCGCCTTCCGGATCCATGATCGACATAAGATCGAGTCCCTGGCCCAGAGTCTTCAGGTCGATGTAGACGAGATTTTTATCCACATCCACGCTGTCGATAGGGAGTGAAATAAGAATTCCCTGTTTCGCGCGCTCAGAACAATCATTGGCACATCCGACGAGAGAGATATTGGGTGAGCCGTCTTCATAGCGGCCCACGATTGTGCGCACATGAAGAGTGGGAAGATCAGTAAGCTTGAGGCCCCCGAGGTCTTCACTCGTCTTATCAGAAACTTTTGTGATCACTGCACCGAAGACATTCTGTTCTCCGATGATGGAAATCGGAAGACCCACGAGAAGTGATTCTTCAGTCGATTGTGTATTCTGTCCGGGAGCGTCCGGCGAAACTTCTGATGTCGATGGAAGTTCCGCGAGCATTTTTTTAGCTTGCTCGGAATTGGCAGGAAGAAGTTTACCGAGGGCCTTATTCTGATTGATCACCGACTGAGACATGATGTTCAGCGTGTGCGTGCCGAGGTTCACCTGTTCGTTGGCGTTCTTTGAATTTGTTACGCGCGAAGATTTTTTCTTCTCGCTCTTGAATGGCTTCGTGATGGCCTTAATGGGATCAAGATTATCGAGTTTTGAGCAGGCGGTGGAGAAGACCGCGAGTGTGACTATAGAGACAGCTGAAGGAATAAGTTTCTTCACAGGACACGCTCCGTGCATGGGTTTTGGGCGTGGCGACAATATCAGAAAATCGAATGAACTGAGGGACTTCAGAAATAATTACAGAGACAATCTTCAGGTATAAAAAGTGTGTAATTTCTTCATGATGGACAAAATTGAATTATGCCGACGTAACGAAAGCCAGATTAAGTTAGCGTTTTCGCATCAAACATCGTCTGACATCGCTGGACTTAAGTACTCGGGTAAATAAAAATTTCTCCCACGTTTCAAGGAGAAACCATGAAAGTCTTTATCCTCGTTCTCGCTCTGGTCTCTGGATGGGCAATGGCCTGTTCCGAAAATGGAAAATCGGGCTTCCTTCCTGAGAACAATATGTACATTCCGGTGGGAACTAAGAGCATCGATGGTGGCCTCACTCAGGCACAATTCAATGCCGTGATCTCTAAAGTAGAAACTCTCTACTCACCAGTGGTTGCGAACATGGGTGGAAAACTCGTTGTGGAAAGACGCTGGACTGATGGAAACGTAAACGCATACGCAAAAAGAGACACTCCGAAAGTCTGGACAGTTCAGATGTTCGGCGGTCTTGCCCGTCACCAGACAATTACTACTGATGGTTTCGCGCTCGTTCTTTGTCACGAACTTGGTCACCACATTGGTGGAGCTCCGAAGAAGAAAAGCTCACAGAGTCCATGGGCAGGATCTGAAGGTCAGTCTGATTACTTCGCGACTCTCAAATGTCTTCGTCACGTTTTCCTGAATGACAACAACGCAGCTATCGTGAAGTCACTCACAGCACCGGCTTACCTCGTAGCTGCTTGTAAAAAAGCTTTCACTAAAGACGACGTGAATATCTGTATCCGCTCTGGCATGGCAGGCGCATCGGTTGCTGCACTCTTCGCTTCTATGGATAATTCGAAAGCCGCAAACTTCAACACTCCTGACACTCATGTTGTTTCTCAAAACTTCGATGAGCATCCGGAAACTCAATGTCGCCTTGATACTTTCTTCCAGGGTGCCATCTGTACCAAAAGCTTCAACGAAGACGTTTCACAGAAAGATGAGATCGTAGGAACTTGTCACCAGGTGACAGGCTTCACTTCAGGTCTTCGTCCACGTTGCTGGCACAAACCAGTTACCAGATAATTTTTTCTCAAGGCCGCGCAAGCGGCCTTTTTTTTTGTAAAAACTTCAAATAAACTGAATCTCATCTCATTCTCTGGCAAAGTCGGGCCCACTATTTCAGGAGTTCCGATGAAGCTTTTAGCACTCGCGATTTTCATTGCATCGACCTCGGCCTTTGGTGAAAGCTTTCTTCCTCTTAACAACAGTAAAATTCCTGCCCACCAGAAGCTCATGAATGTCGGCATCACTGAAGAGCAGTACAACAGTGTGATCAAAAAAATTGAAACAATTTATGACCCCGAATTTTCCGCCGCAAAGAAATCGCTTCTCATCAACAGTAACTGGGAAGATGGAACCGTCAACGCCTTCTCCGAAAACCCTGATCCGAGTACTCCTACGATTATTCTGTACGGTGGCCTGGCCCGCCATCCTTCCATTACGCGTGATGGTTTTGCTCTCGTCCTTTGTCATGAAATCGGACATCATCTTGGAGGAGCTCCAAAAATAAGCTCGGATTTGTGGGCATCTGCTGAGGGACAGGCAGATTATTTTGCCAGTCTCAAATGTATCCGGAGATTTTTTCAGGACGAAGATAACGAGAAGGCCTTGAGTGTTGTCGAAGTTCCGGAAGTGCTGAGAGAAGAATGTGAGAAAATTCATTCGGAGGAAGAAGCAAGAATCTGCATTCGTTCCGGACTCGCGGCAGTTTCAGTTGAGGCGCTTGTTGCTGAAATAGCGATGCAAAAGCCGGGAAAATTTCAGACACCCGATAAATCGAAAGTAAAGAAAACGAACGAAGGTTATCCGTCTGCTCAATGTCGTCTCGACACTTTCTTTCAGGGCGCTCTTTGCGATCAACCGGTTTCGGAAAGTGTTTCCGACGTTGATCCCGCTAAGGGGACCTGTCATGAGAAAAATCATTCTCTCATAGGACTTCGTCCAAAGTGCTGGTTCAAGTCCCGACTCTAGATTCCCTGCCACCCGGTTCCACTGGTTCCTGCCGGAGTCATCGACGAGCCGTTAGGCTGAGTGGTTCCGGTTGCCGGCGGAATCGCTGAGGTCGGAGCTCCCAATGGTGACGGGGTGGGTGCGACCGGGTTTGTTGAGGTGGGAGAAACTCCGGTTCCCATTGTCGTTGTCCCAGTTCCCGCTCCCACACCGGCACCGGCAGTTTCCGCGCCAGTAGAGTTCACGCCAGATGGTGAATTCAACGTAGTTGGTGGAATAGCAGCGGTGTTACCTGGATCATAAACTGGTGCACCTGTGACCGGTGAAACAAGTGGAGCCGTTGCATTCGGAGTTTGTCCCGAAGAGGGCGCCATGCTGGTTCCCTGAACGTTACCTGAGCCCAGAGAGTAATTATTCGTCTGAGCGAGAAGTGGAAAACTGATCAAGAGCGTTCCCAATAAAGTCATAAGGGATGTCATAATAAACCTCCTGTCACTCTGATATCTGCAACCGTTGTGCCCTAGTTCCCACAACCAAGAAGCATGGTCTTTTATTTTTGAGTTTCCATTCAGGCACAAACGCCAATGCGCTCTATAAAATAATGAGAACTGAGGAGGGGCCCATGATGCATACATTTTCACATAGCATGGACATGATTCTAACCATATCGGTGTTATCCTTTTGGTTTCTTTTTCCTATCGGGATTTTTCTTTCTGTTTCCCATGTCGACAAGAACACGGATCAAATAGTTCGCCTGGATCACCTTCGTCATGAAAGCGTTGGCGCAGGTGAAGTCACAGCTGAGCCGGAAATTTTCACTCCTCATCTTCTTCCTGGTGGCGAACAACAACCAAGGGAGACTGGACGGGCCGCTTGAGAATTTTTTCACTGATCATCATCCTCATCGGCGCGCTTGCGTGTAGTACGGAACACCGGACTCCTTATCAGAAATTTCATAAGGACGATGGTGGCTACCGTGATGCTGAGCTCGCCGATGATATTCATGTCTCTGATTTTGAGGCAAATCAGTACACGAAGCGATCTTATGCGGAGATGTTTGCCCGATATCATTCACTGGAAAACTGCCGGCATGAGGGCCGCACTTACTCGCATATTCTCGCGGTGATCGACAAAACAACGACTAAAATAATCACCCGAACCAACGCCGATTACTGGGGACCTTCCTATTATTACGGCATGTCTCCTTATTACTCGCGCTACGGAGGATTCGGCTGGTCGACCGGCGTGAACTTTGTGAATGGTCAGACCTGGCAGGAAACTCTGATCTATCCTGAGTATGAAGTGATTTATCACTGCACGAACAAAGTGTATGAGCCGATGCTCGCGATGAGAGACGTTCCACCGGAAGAATTGAAACTCCTCGTGAAAGATCTTAAGGGGGCAGTGCAGGTCGAAAAAGTTCTTCCGGGCTCACCTAATAAAGTGATCAAAGAGAACGATGTGATTCTGAAGGCCAACGGCCAGAGAGTCACCAAAGGTCACCAGCTTCTTTCGTTCTTCCTGGATGGACCGAAGTCCGTAAAGGTTGAACTCCTGCGGGATGGGGTGAAAAAAGAAGTCACCTTGAAGGGGAAAGAAGTGACGGAAGAAGTTCAGCAGAATCTCTCCGCGCTGAAACACGAGGTCTGTGACTTTCATGACGTGAAAACCAAAAGTAAAATCTGCGGTGAAACATGGTAAAGGCGGTACTTCTCCTTCTCCTTTTTTCCTGTGCTCACAAAACAGTCTCTCCCAATGTCGAAAAAGTTTTCTCCCGCATGACCACTCAGGAAAAATACAAAGTTCTTCGCGCCTATCGATTTGTACAGACATCCCTTGATCTTCAGGGGGGAGGACAATCGCCGCACGGACTTTTCCCGGGGATTCCCCGTCTGGGAATCCCTGCCATTGAATTTGTAGGTTCGGAAAGAAACTCCCGGGATATTGCCCGCGAAGAAAAAATTCTGAAGCTCGGCTACGTGAATCTCATCAGTGATTCAGAAAAAACTCAGGTTTACGGAAACTTTGAAGATGCCAAAGCAGTAGATGCGATTCTCGGGATGGAGAAGCGTCCGGATCTCAGTCATCTTCAGGAGCATGCTGAACTGAAAGATCTTGATCTCTTCATCGTTCACGAAGGAACGCAAGGAAAGATCAAAAAATATGTCTGTACTCACTGGCAGCAGGAAGATGAATTTCATTGTGTCTCTCAGCGAATTGATTCTATGATGAAAGACATGAGGATCAGCGGGAACATCGACAAGATTCTTGAGGATGAAAAACTCACTCCCGATCAGCTCGATCGTCTCTCACGCGCAGTCCTCGTCACTTTAAATGAGCTGAAACTTTTATGAATGAAAAAGAGACCAGTAACACCACAGAGTGGGGGATTCCCTCTCGCGACCAGAAGGAAAGAATCTTTCTTGAAGGGCCTGAAGCGAGGCCCGTTGAATTTTTTAAGGCGCTTGATGTTGGTTGGGAGCTCATCAAGGGCTTCCGTAAATTTCATTTCGTCGGTCCCTGTGTCACGATCTACGGTTCCGCGCGCTTTGATGAAAATCATCCGTATTACCATCTCGCCAGAGAGACTTCGAGAAATCTCGTCAATCAGGGTTTCACGATCATGACAGGTGGTGGGCCGGGAATCATGGAGGCCGCCAATCGGGGAGCGAAGGAAGCGGGTGGTGTGAGTGTCGGTTGTAACATCACTCTTCCGCAGGAACAGAAACCTAACCGCTATCTTGATGCGTGGATGGAGTTTCGTTACTTCATGGTCAGGAAATTCATGCTCGCCAAATATTCTTACGGCTTCATCGCCATGCCGGGTGGTTTCGGAACGCTCGATGAGCTCTTCAATCTTCTGTGTCTCATTCAGACGGGAAAGATGAAGGATTTTCCGGTAGTGCTCATGGGCCAGGATTATTGGTCTCCGTTGCGCTCACTCATTGAAGATACACTGGTAGAATCCGGCACGATTGATCCCGAGGACACGAAGTTCATCACTTTCACCGATGATCCGGTATACGCCGCAAGGTTTATCGGTGAGCTTGCTCAGAAAAAATTCAAGCTGAAGGCAAGGCCCTATAGATTTTTTGGTGAGACTAAAGTTCGCGGTAGAAAGCGAGATAACGTTTCATCACGTGTTTCGGGTAATCCTTAGGACGGATCTTTCTCTCAAGAGCATTCTTCACGGATTTGGCCCCCATGTTGTAGGCGGCGATGTAGAGCTGGCCCTTCTTATCAAATTTCTGACGAAGCCACGCCAGATAGGCAGTCCCAAGACGAATGTTATCGAGTGGATTTCTGAGTGAGTGTTCACCATGCCACTCGAGACCAATTCTATCCGCCATCCATTCTCCGGTAGCAGGACGAAGCTGCATGAGACCGATCTCTCCCACCGGACCAAGCGCACGCGGATTGAAGCTCGATTCGCCCGCGATCACTGCCATCACAAAATAGGGATCAAGTTCGTGGCGTTCGGATTCGGTGATGATGGTCTGAGACACTGACCACGCGAGTGACTTGAAACCTTTCGGAAGTTTTTTCTCCACGGTCTTCAGAATATTTTCTTCGAGGTGCGAACGACCTTCGCCTTTTTTTACGACACTCTTTTCATAACTTTTTCCCATGAGCTCACGGGCGTGTTCCACCCGCATTTTCTTCGGAACCGCTGCGAGGTCCCGGTAAGTCGCCCACACGGGCAGGGATAATAAAGTGAGGGCCAGTGCCCAGACTTTCACCATGAATTTCTCCTAATACCGTAAGAGGAGCAAAGAAAATGCCAAAATAAAGGGGGCAACCCCCTGAAAATCAGAGCGAAAAAGGCCCAAAAAATGACAGTGTTGAACTCTTGGACGTCTATGTTTTTTGCGATAGATTCCGCCCCAACAGGAGACTCTATGAAATCATGGCTTTGGCTATCACTGGCACTCGTGACTTTTTCTTCTGCGTTCGCAGGCATTGAAGAGATTTTTCAGTATCCCGAAGATCGCAACTACACTTCCCGCGATACCGGCATGAGACCGTATCTTGCGAAGTCTCTCTATAACACGCACACCTTTGCTCTCACGTTTGATGATGGCCCGAATCCGGCGACGACTCCGCACATGCTCGATGTCCTGAAAAAACACGACATCAAAGCAGTGTTCTTTGTTCTCACGCAGAACCTCAATGAACAAACAATTCCGCTCATTAAACGAATGCTCGATGAAGGTCACATCGTGGCCGATCATGGACCATCTCACGACAACGCCAACACTCTCACTGAAGCCCAGTTTAAAGATCAGTTGAAGAGTTCAATCAACAAGATCGCGGCACTTTATCAGCAGTTCAATTACGACTACGATAAAATCTTCTTCCGTTATCCTTACGGCGCTTACGGCGGACGCTCGGATTATCACCAGATGAATGTCATGCAGGAAGTTTCCAAGGAACTCTTTGGCGATAACTGCATTCAGTTCGTGTTCTGGGACGTTGATACGGTTGACTGGCTTCCAGGAATCACAAGTCCGGAAGTTGCTCAAAATATCATCGCGTGGAATGAAGGCGGGAAGGCGATCGACTTCAAGAAAAATCCGGACGGTTCTTTTGGAAAGTTACCTTACGTCGTGAAGAATCCGACGGCGGGTGGTGTGGTTCTCAATCACGACATTCACGTGAATACTCCGGGCGCGATCGATATCTTCCTGGATTACACAAAGACTCACGGTGTGAATATTGTCCGCCTCGACGAAGTTGAGGAGTTCCGTGTGTCTAAGCATTGTCAGATCAATTCTTCTTTCCAATAAATTTTCCTGCCCTCACAATTTTCGGGAGACCGGAGGTGAGGGCATGCCACAAATCAATTTCGATCCCGATTTAGAACTTGAGAGTTGTGTGAGGGAACTCCTGCGCAATTCCCGTGAAGATTATTCTGATGTTCACGTCACCGTCGACGCGTGCAACGTCAAATTCTCGGGAACACTCGACAGCGAGTCTGCGCGAAAACATCTCGCTGAACTCGCAGAGATGGTTCAGGGGATTGGTTCAGTCACGAATGAAGTCACTCTGAAACGCTAAGGCTTCTTCAGGGAAGATTTAAGTGAAGGGCCAGATGAGTGTTGTTACCATGATTGTGTTCTGGAGATTGTGCTTAAGGCGGAATTTCAAACTATGAACTTAGAGCAGTATGCTTAAAGAACATAGTGATCCAGAATAAAAAAATGGCCATCTTCGGATGGCCATTTTTATGTCCAGGAAGCAAGCGCTACAGCACGCTTGCGGGGACGGTACGTCGACGAGAGGCACGGAGCCGGAGTCGACGAATGTCTAGTAACATATTCTCATGGAAGATTTTCTTCTCGCCGAAAATATGGTTTTTGTCCGATCTCTTTTTACCCGCTCACTCGCAGTTTTATATTTTGTTGGCTTCGCGAATGCATTTAATCAATTCCCCGCCCTGTTGGGGGAAAATGGTTTTGAGCCTGTTCCTTTGTGGACCAGACAGCTGCAATGGAAAAATTCACCGTCCCTCTTTTTCTGGAAGTATTCTGACAATCTCTTAAAAGGGCTGAGTGCGTTTGGGATGGTCGCGTCTCTGTTTTTGGCGATCTTCGGAACAACCTCACTTATCCTTCACATGGTTCTCTGGCTTCTCATGTATGGCATTTATCTTTCCATCGTGAACGTCGGACAAACTTTTTATAGTTTCGGATGGGAGTCGATGCTCCTCGAAGCAGGATTCTTTGCCGCCTTTCTGGGACCGGAGAAATCTGTTCCGGTGTGGATTCCGATTATTATTCTTCGCTGGATGCTTTTCCGGACGGAGCTCGGAGCGGGCCTCATTAAACTGAGAGGGGATCCGTGCTGGCGTGATTTGACATGTCTCTACTGGCATCATGAAACGCAACCGATGCCGAATCCTCTTTCGAGATTTTTTCATCATGGCCCAAAGCTCATTCACCGCTGGGGAGTGATTTTCAGTCACTTCGTACAGCTCGTCGTTCCGTTTTTTATTTTCTTTCCTTCACCTGTCTCGGATGTGGCGGGTGCCTTCATTATTCTTCACCAGCTTATCCTGGTGATCAGCGGAAATTATTCATGGCTCAACTGGCTTACGATTGTCCTGGGATTCTTGTGCTTCACCGATCCGGTTGCAACCGTGGCAGGCCCACCTGCAGATTGGTTTTTCTTCGGCATGATTCCGTTCGGGATCTGGGTTCTTATTTTAAGCATCGAGCCCGCGAAGAATCTCTGGGCGAAACGCCAGAAGATGAATTACTGCTGGAACCGCTGGCATCTCGTGGGCGCGTACGGTGCGTTCGGAAGTGTGACAAAAGAAAGATACGAGATCGTCGTGGAAGGGGAGAAGAACGGAGAGTGGAGGGAGTACGAGTTCAAGGGAAAACCGGGGCGACTTGATCGCGTGCCGGGCGTCTTCGCGCCTTATCACTTGCGACTTGATTGGCTCATGTGGTTTCTGCCTTTCTCGGTGAGAGTTTCGGAAAATAAAATTTCTCTCTGGGGATACGAGCCGTGGTTTATCAACTTTGTGGTGAAGCTTCTCATGGCCGACCGGAAAACACTCAAGCTTCTCGCTCATGATCCGTGGCAGGGAGAGAAACCAACGCGAATCCGCGCGAAGTTTTATCAGTATCACTTTACCCCGTCGAAAGATCCGAATGTGTGGCGAAGAAGGTACATAGATGAGTATCTGCCGCCACTGGCACTCACAGATCTGGAACAGCTCTTGCAAAGATAATTGTGTCCAGAGTCCGTAGCAAGACCGGAGCGGAATGCTTGGGCCTTAATGCGGAAAACGGACTTCATATGACGGCCGGCCTCGAGTCGGCCGTTATTTTTGGAGGAGGAATCATGCACCCATTGATCAGCTGGCGCTCGGTTGTGGCCGGATTACTCATCGCCTTTTTCATGATGGTGGGACTCATCGGACTCGGCATGGCCTTCGGAGGAATCAGATCGTTGAATTTTACTGGTGTGTGGTTTCTTTCTTCCGCGCTGGTCTCTATTTTCACCGGCTCTTATTTTGCGGCCAGGGTTTCGAAGTTTCAGGCGGGGCGAATCGGATCGGCACAAGGATTAGTGATTGCTTCATTGTTTCTGGGATTTTTTCTTTATGAGACGGTCTCCACTTTGGTGATGAACGGGAAATCTACGCAGAAACCCGTCCTGGATGAGATTTCTCAGGAAGCCGAGCTCACATTAGGAGAATTAAATCTGCACTCTGGCCCTGAGGTGGTGGCAAAGGGCCTCGCTACGCGCTTAATCCGCGGCAACCTTGAGAGTGCGAAAAATTATCTCGCGCGCGAGACCGGAATCACGCAGGATGAGGCCAGTTTAAGAATCGCTGATCTTAGAACGCGGGCCGATCGGGCAGAGGATCACGCCAAAGAAAGTGCAGCGGCTGCCCTGAAAGCAACAGGATGGTCGCTTTTCCTTCTCGTCATGCTCGGAGCTTTAGCTTCTGTCCTCGGAGGAGCATTGGGTTCAGTGGCAAACTTCAGGAACCCATTAGGACGAGAACAATTCGCGGCTCACCATCGTCTCCATGCCCACGCTCCATAGATATTATTTTCACGGATGACAGAGGTTTAATTCCTCCGCCTTTTTTTTCCCTAAAGAAGATGAATCGATCTGTTCAGCCAGACCTGAGTGGCCTTACATTGTTCCGATCGGGGGAAAAGTATGAAGGCTTCAAGAATTAATCCACATCCAGTAGACCTGAACGATTTCTATCACGGGACAATGAGTGCCGCGCGTGCAAAAGAAATTGAGAGAGAGGAAGAAATGGATGAGGAGTACACGGAAGCGCCGGTTCCCGCACCGACGTTCAAAACAAATCTACTGAAACTCAGACGAAGCGTGAGCGACCGCCTGTTCTCGATCGAGTTTAAAAATATTTCTTTTTAAGCCGGGCCATGAGCTCGCGATTTTTCTTCAGCGCCGAGTAGCGAAGAAAAATCATTCCATACGCTTTCTTATCAGCGCTTGCGTTCACGACCGAAATCATGCCGATGTTTTTTCCTTTCCAGTTCAGCCAGTGATGGCCATCACGCGTGTGACTGAAGGCCATCGGGAAAGCGATACCGAAAGATTTCGGTGAATGGAAAGTAGAGAAGTCCTGGTGATCTTTTCTCACGGAATTTTTCACCTGGCCGCCGGGAACGCCGGGAATGTTTCTGCCGTCCGCGAGTTTTGTTTCCTTGCCTTCACTTGTATCCACAGATTTCAGGTCATCAATATCGAGCTGGAGCTCGAGCACCATGCCGCCTTCTTCGAGGTTCGGACGATAATCGACGATGGATTTTTTTTCTTCGGTGACGCCGAAAGAAAGACCAGTCGGGTGAGTAGCGTCGAGCATTTTGAGTGTCACGACGAGCTTGCCGTCATGAACGTTCACAAACGGGCCTTCAACGCCGGAGATTGGCCCCGCCGCAAAAGCACAGGGTGCCATCAGAAGAATGAGGAGAGACAGAAACTTCATAGTTTACCTTTTGGATATGCACACGATTCGGGAGACTTCGGGAGACGATTAAGAATATTCAGTTTGTTCTTAATCACAGGCAAAAGCTGCTGTCCCGACTATTTTAGTCTGCCCCTTGACGGGCCCGGCGCATCCTCTTTAAACCCATTCGGGGGTGCATATGGGATACGTACATGTGGGTCACGGTTTTCATCTTCCGCAAGATTACTGGACCTGTGAATATCAGGACCTCTTTCCGCAAAATTTTCTGAGAATCCTCGCGCACCTTGTACGCGAAATGGGGCCCGCGCGCGACATCCTGCTTATGCGCAGAAAAGATCGCCAGCGCCAATGGGACAGTGGTGTGCTGCCGGATTTTCCTGACCAGACTACGGAAGCAGTCACCGGTGACTGGAAGGTCGACACGATTCCCCCGGAGTTAACCAAGAGGCGCGTGGAGATCACGGGCCCGGTGAACTCTGCGAAGATGGTCATCAACATGCTTTCACGAAATGAGAAAGGCGCGCGCGCAGACATGGCGATGCTTGATTTCGAAGATTCGATGAAGCCCAGTTTTTGTAACGTCATTGATGGATATCGAAATGTGATTGGAGCAGTGGAAGGAACTCTCACTGCTGAAGCAGGCGGAAAAACTTATCGCCTGAATCCGGATGACATGGCCTATGTCATGGTTCGGGTTCGCGGACTTCATTTAAATGAATCGAACATGATCTTTGAAGGGGATCCGGTGCCGGCAGGGCTTCTGGATCTCGCGGTTTGTTTTTATCACACCGCCTGCTTGTACCTTGAAAAAAATCTTACGCCGAAATATTACGTTCCGAAGTGCGAGCACTACCTTGAGGCCCGCTGGTGGAATGATCTCTTCGTGAATCTGCAAACTGCGATGGGACTTCCGACGGGAACTCTTAAGGCAACGTTTCTCATTGAAACACTACCTGCGACTTTGCAGGTGGAAGAAATTCTCTACGAGATCCGCGAGCACGCGGCAGGGCTGAACGTCGGCCGCTGGGACAAGATCTTCAGTGACATCAAAGTTCTTGGTCACCATGAAGACCGAATCCTGGGCGACCGCTCATCGATCACGATGGAAAAATCGTGGATGGAAAATTATGCCAAACGCGTGATTAAAATCTGTCATGAGCGCGGGGCCTTCGCGATGGGTGGGATGTCCGCCTTTACTCCCGGAAAGACGGCGGAGCTTCGTGAAGAGCAATCGTCGAAAGTGAGAAAAGATAAAGAGAGAGAAGCAGCATGGGGACATGATGGCTGTTGGGTTTCGCATCCGTATTTCATCGACATCGCGATGAGTGCGTTTAAGAAAGACAATCAACTCGATGTCACTCTTCCTGACTTTGATAAGTACAGTGACGTTCTTCCACGCGGAGAAGGACCCTACACGATGCAGGGCCTTCGCACGAATGTGCGCGTAGGGATTGCTTACATGGAAGGGTGGGAACGCGATATCGGATGCGTGTCCTTTGATAACCTGATGGAAGATCTCGCGACCCTTGAGATTTCCCGCGCGCAAGTGTGGCAGTGGCTTCATCACGGCATCACGCTCGATTCCGGCGAGCAAGTCACCAGCGAACTTGTGAATCAGATCTTTGATGAAGAAAGAAATAAAATGGCGAATGAATTTCCGGAGGTCGAGTGGCACGAAGCCGCCAACAAGGCCCGCCATCTTTTCCTCCGGAAAGAGCTTCAGGAATTTTTAACCACGGAGAGCGATCCCGTGACTTCGACAAAAGGAATTGAAACATGGAATTCTTCGAACGAGCTGCCCGAGAACTTCAGCATTCCTGGGACAATGATTCGCGGTGGAGAGGTGTCAAGAGGGACTACAGTGCCCTAGAAGTAATCAGGTTACGGGGAACAGTAAAAATTGAACACTCACTCGCGCGCCTCGGTGCCGAGAGATTGTGGAATCTTCTTCATCAGGAAGATTATGTCGCCGCCCTTGGTGCGCTGACCGGGAACCAGGCCGTGCAACAAATTCGCGCAGGCCTTCAGGCGATTTATCTTTCCGGCTGGCAGGTCGCGGCCGATGCCAATCTCTCGGGCCATATGTATCCCGATCAATCGCTTTATCCGGCAAACTCCGTTCCGGAAGTTGTGAGAAAAATCAATCGCGCTCTTCAGCGTGCCGACCAGATCGAGTGCGCAGAAGGAAAAGTCACAAAGCACTGGATGGCGCCGATCATCGCCGATGCGGAAGCAGGATTCGGAGGTCCACTCAATGCGTTTGAGCTCATGAAGATGATGATTGAAGCAGGGGCCGCAGGTGTTCACTATGAAGATCAGCTCGCGAGTGAAAAAAAATGCGGACACCTCGGCGGTAAAGTGCTGATTCCGACTTCGCATTTCATTCGTACATTAACGGCGGCAAGACTCGCGGCCGACGTGATGGATGTGCCGACGATTGTCGTGGCAAGAACTGACGCCAATGGCGCGCAACTTTTAACGAGTGATGTGGATGAACGCGATCGCGAGTTTGTCACGGGCGAAAGAACCCCGGAAGGCTTCTATCGGATTCGCGAAGGCCTTGATACGGCGATTGCGCGAGGACTTGCGTACGCGCCTTACGCGGATCTCGTTTGGTGTGAAACTTCGAAGCCGGATATCAACGAGGCGATGCGATTTGCGGAAGCGATCAAGCGCGAATATCCGGACAAGATGCTTGCCTACAATTGCTCTCCGTCATTTAACTGGAAGCGCAATTTGTCGGATCACGAAATTTCCATCTTCCAGCGTGAACTTGGTGCCATGGGGTACAAGTTCCAGTTTGTCACACTCGCGGGGTTCCATGCCTTGAATCACAGTATGTACGAGCTTGCTCGGGAATATCGTGAACGTGGCATGAGTGCCTATTCCGAGCTTCAGGAAAGGGAATTTGCCGCTGAGAAAGCGGGTTATACGGCGACTAAGCACCAACGTGAAGTTGGGACTGGATACTTCGATCTCGTGAGCACGACGGTGAGCTGTGGACTTTCTTCGACACTTGCCTATCACGGTTCAACTGAATCGCAGCAATTCGTGCAGCAGTAATTCAACAGGGCGGGGAGGAATTCCCGCCCTTCTTACGCAGTCAACAATTCTGGTCCTCACCTTGCATTTATCTTCAGCATGAAGAACGTGCTGAAAAATATCGACGTGCTCGGAAGAATCTCCCAACTCAAGTATCGCTTCAAGGATTACAATCTGGTCGCGCACTCTCTGGAAGAGTTTGTTTTGCGCCAGGAAAAATTCATTGAACGCGTGGCCTGGAGAAGTGATCTCTCGCCGAAGCTCATCAAGACTCTCATTCACGAGTCGACTACCATTATGACCTTTGCCACACTTCTGGGCTTTGACATCGCTGCACTCAAGGGGGCCGCAGTCGGTGCTGCCATCGGTGCAGTCATCGTCGTCGGAAATGTCGTGTTCAGAATTATTTTTGTGAAAAGACTAAATGGAATTGAAATGGAAATTGCGGCGTAAAAAAAAGGGGCAGTGTTACCACTGCCCCTGAAAGCTTAAGCGCCAGTTGTGCCCGAAGTTCCGGTTGTACCTGTGGTTCCGGAAGTACCAGTCGTGCCGGATGTGCCAGATGTTCCTGACGTGCCCGACGTTCCGGTTGTACCTGAAGTTCCGCTGGTACCCGAAGTTCCGGAAGTACCGGTTGTTCCGGTTGCACCAGATGTACCTGATGTTCCGGTTGTGCCAGTGAATGGAACTTCCTGGAGAATACCGCATGCAATTGGCATTGAACGAGCGGCAGTACTGCCTGGCTCGGCCGCAACAGTATTAGGCAACACGCGATTTGTTCCGTGAATCTCAACCACCTTACCGGCGAGAATAAGGTTTTCACCTGCATCGAGCTTGGCAAGACCAGTAGCTGGATCAACTGTGAGTGCGTTGACAGTGCCACTTGTTCCTGAAGTACCCGACGTACCAGTTGTTCCTGTTGTTCCCGATGTTCCGGTTGTGCCGGAAGTTCCAGATGTGCCGGATGTTCCCGACGTACCGGATGTACCAGTTGCTCCACTTGTACCGGACGTCCCGGTTGTTCCTGCAGGTGTCTGGAGATCGGCCACCATTTGTGACCAGGAAGTGGACTGGTTGTAATTGTAGATCGCACCTGATGGCCATGAGTTATTGCCTGCCGCTTGCGAAGAAAGATCTCCATCAAGTGGAATCAATGCCGGACCTGATACCGTTTCTGATTCCGGATCATCGATAATTCCGTCATTGTTCTTATCCGCCGCCATCGTCGCACAAGCAGAACCAGCGTGAATGTGCTGCATATGAACAGCAACGGGTGCTCCGGTAACCTTGACCTGAACGGTAAAGTTATCTCCGTCGCGCACAACCGTAGCGAGACCATTCGCAGTTGATCCATTGATCGGTGCGAGGACCGCTTCATACTTTACTTGCTGTGCTTCTTCCTGCGCAGGAGGATTTGAGCTGCCGCTGTTTCCGTTACTGCTTCCCCCGCACGCGGCCACGAGTGATAACACCCCAACACTCAAAAAATACGGCGCGATCTTCTCGAGCCTTGCTCTTTTAATTAAGTTCATCTGTTCAAACTCCTTGTTAAAGTGCCTCTGCACCAATGAAATTCGAATAGATAAAGCAATCTGCACGCCAACTGAGTGGCGCTTGAAATTGGTGAGTTGACTGTGAGTTAAATGAATCGCGGGGAAATCTGGGAGAAAAAAAGGCCCGCCTTTCAGCGGGCCCATTGTAAGAAAATTTACTGTGGCTTGGCGTACTTGTTCAGGATGATCTCAGACGAAGTGCCGTTCTCAAACGAAAGCTTCCAACCGATCACGGTCTTCTTGTTCACGACAGGAAGCGCGCTGATGGTTTTGTCCGCAGTGTAAAGCGTGATCTTACTGATGTCCGGAAGTCCCACGAGAAGATTGATGAGAAGCTTCTTTTTCACCTGGATCTCAATGCGATCAATGGCAGTTGGCTCACCGTTAAAGGCCAGTGAGTCAGGAATCGTCTCGAGGTTCTTCACTTTGTAGCCAGAAGAGAGATCGCCCTTACCCTGAGTGAGATCAGTGAACATGCGCGCTTTCTTGATGAAGTCAGTGATCGTTTCATCCTGACTTGAAACTTGTGAAGTGAGATTAGAAATTTCTTTCAGCTGAGCGCGATCAGTGATGAGTTTCTGATCAAGACCGTAGATCCCGAGAATGTTCCCTGATTTATCATCCATCACATACCAGTACGGAGTTGTGATCGTCTCATTCTCAGAGGCCATGAGCATCGCCGTCTGCCCGCCGTTCAATTTCACTTCGCGGATGAAGGCAAAACCAAGGTCGTTCTGAATGTCCTGGCCCATTTCATCGGCAAATTTTTTCGAAATCACCTGGCTGATCTTGAATCCGAGGTAAGCATTGGCCTTTCCGCCTTTTGAGAGGAAAGAAGTGTCCGTCACTTTTTCTTCGTCGCCCGGGAGGAAGAGATCCCATTGAGCTTTCACGATTGCGAGTTTATCTGAAGGAATCAGAGAAGGAATACGCTTCAGCATCTCTGCCTTGAAAGTGTGAGCAGTGGCATACACGTTTTCTGCCATTCCTTTAACTGCATCAATCACCATGCGGTCATACTCTTCCTTGTCAGTTGCGTTCTCGCGCGTTTTCCATACGAGCATGCCCATGCGTTCGCCGAGATCATGCGCTTCAAGTTTTGGTTCGTAGGTTTTGAGTTTCCCATCATTGTCGGTAAGCGATGAAGCATCACGAAGAGCTTTACCTCTCATCATGATGAGGCCCACTTTCGGGTTATTGAGGTGAATCTGCGCGATGTAATCGGCAAAGCCTTCATTGAATCCGGAGATCTCGTAGTTGATCGCGTCCGGGAAAAGATGCTGGAAGAAAAAGTGCGAGGCCTCGTGTGAGATCACCGAAGCATCGTAGCCCGAGCGGTTGATCTTTCCGTTCATGGCATTGAAGAGCCAGCTATTACTTGCAGGGAGAAAGGAAAGGGTCGTGTCCGCCGGATTAAAGAACGCGTTGTTCTTCATCGACTTGCCCGCAGTCGGATCCTTGATTGATCTGTTGGTCATGACCTTCAGGTGCTTCGCTGGAGTGAATCCGAAGCGCTCATTCAGGAAATTAAAGTAGCGCTTGAGCCAGAAATAAACGTTGGCCTGTTCAATTGAATCTTTGTCGTTGGCCTGAACCGATCCGCCACTGACTTTGATTACATCTTTTTGCGCACAATTCTCATAGCAAACCGCAAAGAGTTGTTCCTGGAGGAAGCTTTTCGGGAAGAGACTCGAGTAGGAGAGTCCCGGGTTATCAATTGTAGATCGAGTGATGAGCGAAGGCGGAACTGTATCCGCTTTGACGTCCTTGAAGAGTGCTTCATTAACGCCGTCATAGCCGTCGACGTGAGGAAAATCTAATCCCGCAATCGCGTGCATGGACAATAAGAGTGAACTTACTACGAGGGTGTTCGAGATGTGTTTTTTCATGCTTCGGATTTTGCCCGAAAGCTTAAGATTTATTGGGGGAATTGAAGGGAATACAAGGGGTGTCTAGTTTTTAGACACCCCTCAAATGAAATCTAGTGAGATTCAGATGAGCAAGTGAGTGATGTTTCTGCTCTTTCCGGATAGGCCTTCACAAGAAAGTTGATCTCTTCCTGGAAGTTCCCCTTAACGGTGGTCTCAAGGACCATTCTGTTATTCTTGATATCGACGAGCTTCACCACGATGGCAGCATGGGCCTCGTAGGCATCAAGGCTAGCGGCATAGTTCTGGCCGTAAATTGTCATACGGTCGCCATCGCCGATTTTCTGAAGGGCCTCGGTGACTTTCCCTGGCTCAGAAAGAGTACAGTGGACAATTTTATCAGCAGCAAATGAAGTTGCTGAGAGCGTAAGGAGAGTAAGAAAAGTGATGAGTTTCATATCTTATCCTTAGTGAGTCGTTGAATTGTTATCGTCGTCGTTCTTTTGCTGTTCCTGGGCAAGACGCGTTTCGACCGCTTTAATTGCCGCAAGAGAAATCGCGAGAGCCGCGGTTTCCGCGACCGCAGCACCTGAGTTCTGGAAATTTCCTTTCCCGATAAACTCCATGAAGTCTGCCGGAGACTTGAAACCTTCCGTCGGCCCGCAAAGAGCAAACCATTGGTTGCCTTCAATCGGAATCAGAGAAATTTTCATTTTCTCCGCCACTTCAAAAGCAGCACCTGCTGACTTTGAATATTCGCGAAGAGGACGTTCACCCGCAGGAGTGACTTCCGTCGGAATCTTTCTTTTGATGATCACTTCGTGACCAAAGATGTGTTGAGCAATCAGTGTGTCTAATTCGCGTCCGGGTCTCATTATTGCACCTTCTTGAAGCTACAGTTTTCTTCACCCATTGTGATCTCAACCGTTGAATCGTCAATGGCCACAGCACTCATCGCAGTCTTGAACTCAGAGCAACCGACCCATCCTGGAAGACAAGCTTTCTCTTCTGCGAGCATGCCGCCTTCGCGGATACGGTCCTGAGTCACGATTCTCTGCATACCGCGCGTGGTTTTTACTTTCGTCCACATGTTCTCAAGATTGATGGAACGTGAGCGGAAAGTCGCAGTCTCTGTGTTTGCGACACGAACCACGAAAAAATCCATTTTGTTGTCACGAACGATTTTGATTTCAGCAGAGCTGAATGAACAAGCACTATCAGCAGCGTAGTTTCCTACAAGCTTCTGGGCGGCGTCCGGAACAAACGCGTGTGCCGTAGCGGAGAGAAGAAGAGCAGCTACGATGAATGACTTCATATGAACTCCTACAATTTGAATGCGCGGGGTATAGCACGACTGAGGTCGGGCCAATGAAGGAGAAGTAAAATTTACACTTTAAGAATTCTGAAGTTCGTTCAGGTCCAGGCGCCGGAGAGT
>JBJMLZ010000038.1:0-43362 GCA_045805035.1 Bacteriovoracaceae bacterium | reverse complement strand
TACGAACAATCTCTTCGTGCTTACACCAATGCCCGCACCGACGTTGCAGTCCGGATCAATCTGGAAGACATGAAAGCGATCCGTTCGGAAAGTATCGACTACGCAGTGATGGAGAAATCTAAAAAAGTAAACGTCGTGCCTGCTGATATCGGCTGGAGTGACCTTGGCTCCTTTGATTCACTCTATGAAGCCCTTCCGAAAGATCAGGACGGCAATACTGCCGCTCAAAACGTTTATCATATCGGTTCAAAAAACAATCTCGTGATCGGCGGCAAACGCGTGATCTCAACCATCGACGTGAAAGACCTCATGATCGTGGATACCGCCGATGCACTTCTCATTGCTCAGAAAGGTTCCACCCAAAAAGTGAAAGAGATTCTCGCGAACGTAAAGAAAAATCACGCGGAGATGGCGGAGGTTCATACGACTGCTCACCGACCGTGGGGCACGTATACAATTCTTGAAGAAAATCCCGGCTACAAAGTGAAGCAGATTACGGTGCGTCCGGGGGCCAAACTTTCTTATCAATATCACCATCACCGTTCTGAACACTGGATTGTCGTAAGAGGGATCGCCTCGATCACGATCGATGACAAGGCCTTCGAGCTTAAGGCCAATGAATCGACCTACATTCCAAAAGAGGCGAAGCACCGGCTCGCCAATTTGCATAAAGACGAGCTCGTGATCATCGAAGCGCAGGTCGGAAACTACCTGGGCGAGGATGATATTGTGCGTCTGCAGGACGATTATAAGCGTAACTAGTTGATGGCCCGAAAAAGTGTTGCCCCTCTGACATCTTGTCGAGGCGTGATGATTCTCTTACATTGAAAACAACACAGCACACTCCCAGAGGTCACATGTTTCGATCAGTTTTGATCCTAATCGCTTTTTGTTACGTTTTAACGACTCTTACAAATCTCTGATCAAGGTAAGGTGAAATGGACTTCACCCTTGTTCTTAAACCTCTCAGTTCCCTCTTCTCTCCTTCTCCCTTAGTAATAAAAGAATCCGTTCCGATGACGGTGATGGTTCTATCGCCACATCCTGATGATGAAAGCATCGTCGGTTCACTCGCGCTGAGACTCCAGAAAGAAAACAATGCTCACATCGTGAACGTGGCAGTCACTCTTGGCTCAAAGAAAGAAAGACAGAAGGCGCGTCTCACTGAACTCGAAGCCGCGTGCAGCTTTCTCGACATGGAGCTTGTGGTGCTGGATAACGACTGGACGAAAAAAAGAAAAGAACTGAAAAGTCTCATTCAGAAATATCAGCCGCAACTTATTCTCGTGCCTCACGTGAAGGATCATCATCCCACTCACATTAAAACCGGCCAGCTTCTGACAAAAGTTGTGGATTCAAAATCCAATTTCCTTGTGGCGTGGACGGAGTTCTGGGGACAGCTGGAAAAACCCAATACCCTCGTTGAAGTTCCCGAAGAAATTCTGGCACTGCAGATGGAAGCACTCGCCAAGCACGTTGGTGAAGTGGAAAGAAACCCTTACCACCTGAGACTTCCGGCGTGGATGATGGATAATGTCCGTCGCGGTTCAGAAGTTGTCAGCGGCAAAGGAACGATTTCTCCTACGTGTCCTTACGGCGTTCTCTATCAACTCCAGACCGTGAAGAAAGGAAAGTTCAAGGATCTGAAACTTGAAACTCCATTCCTCTCCCATCTGGCAGATCTCGGAGAGATCCTCAGATTTTAAGATTTATTTTTGAAGCTGCATCCGGATCAAGTACGACCGTGAAATGCGGATGAGACTTCAAGTACGTTGCCGGACATGACGGATCGTCGTGATGATTCAGGAGATACTTGATCGCATCTGCTTTTGACTTTCCCGTCGCGAGCATCACGAGTTGCTTTGCTTCCATGATCGTCTCAATTCCCATTGAGAGAGCTGTCTTCGGCATGTCTTCGTTGGGGAATTCTTTTTCATTGGCCTTGATGGTTTCCGGAGTGAGCTCAACTAAACGCGTGCGGGAATTTTTCTGCGAGCCAGGTTCATTGAAACCCACATGGCCATTGCCACCAATGCCGAGAAGCTGAAGATCAACACCGCCCGCTTCTTTCAGCGATTGTTCGTAGTGAGCGCCCATCTGATGAATGTTATCTTTCTGGACCGGAGGAAAAGCGACCTGGTCAAGACGAAGCCCCATCGGCTTCACCACTCTTTTCATTATATAAGAGCGAAAGCTTCCCGGATGTCCTTCCGGAAGTCCCATGTACTCATCGAGCATAAAGAAGAAACATTTGTCGTGATTGATTTTCAAATCCGAAGCGAAGCGGGCCCATGATTCATAAACCGGCTCCATCGTGCGACCGGTGGCGAGACCAATAACTGAATTCGGATGAGCAGCGATTCGTTCGGTGACCATCGTGGCGACGGCATTGACCGCATCCTGGGTAGAATCGCTCATTATGATTCTCATGATTTATGACCTTCCTGTGTCTCGGGATACTGTAAAATATTCGGATTCGGAATTCAACATTTGAATTCCGAACATAGGCAGCATAAATGTGTCGCCTATGAAAGGTCGCCTCTCACTCTTAATCATCGAAGATGACAAATATTCCCGACTCAACCTTCGGGAAATACTGCAGCCATTCGGGGCCATCGAAGAAGCGACCAACATTCCGGAAGCGCGCGAGAAACTCAAAAATTACGTTTATGACATTGTCATCACTGACATTGAGCTCGGTGAAGGGTCCGGAGTGGAAATCATTCCTGAGATCGTTAAACGAGGCTCACACTGTATCGTCGTAAGCTCCTATGAGAATGAAGAGACAATCGAAAACGCCTACCTTCTCGGCGCGAGACACTATCTTTCCAAGTTTCGCCTGAAAGACCAGCTTCCGGTCTATATCAATAAATTTCTCATGGCCAAAAACGCGCGCTTTGAGAAGTTCATCGCTGAGGATTTCATCACTCAGGATCCGATGCTGATCGGGGAACTCCAGCGCCTCTGTGAGATCAACTGGAAAAACCAAACGCTTCTCATTGAAGGGCCGACGGGTTCCGGTAAAAGCTTACTCGGAAAACTCATTCACGACATGACCACGCCGGATACGAATCTCGTTCACCTGAATTGCTCGGAACTTTCTGAGCAGCTTCTCGAGAGCGAGCTCTTCGGTCATGAGAAAGGTGCCTTCACCGGCGCTGACCAGAAGAAAGAAGGAAAGCTCAAACTCGCTCACGGAGGAACGCTTTTCCTCGACGAAGTCGCGACGATGTCGCTGTCCATGCAGCAGAAGCTCTTGAAAGCGATCGATGAAAAAACTTTCTATCCCGTGGGAAGCAGTCAGCCTGTACGGTCTGAATTCACTCTCATCACTGCGACCTGCGAAGACCTCAGTGAGAAAATCAAAAAGAAAGAGTTTCGCGAAGACTTCTTTTATCGCATCAGCGGTTTCCGCTTCCGCATGAGACCGCTCGCGGAAAGGATGAATGACCTCGAGCCTTTGGTGAAGAAGTTCCAGAAGGATTCTCCCCGAAGATTCGTCATTCGCACAGAGGCGATGGATCTCCTGAAGAAACACACCTGGCCGGGGAACGTGCGCGAGCTCAGAAAAGTTTGCGAGCGATTCTCTCAGAGTGTGACAGGTATTATCGATGCTTCCTCTGTACAACTCAGCCTCGCTTCTTCTCCTGCTGCAGTTTCAGTGGGAGATACATGGGATGAATACGTGAAAGAGCACGGACTACGTTCACTCATCTCTCAATTAGAGAAGAGAGCGGTGGAAGAATCGATGAAGAGAAATCAGGGCAAGATCACCGCGTGTATTAAAGAGCTTAAGATCTCTACCTCCGCTTTCTACCGTATCCTTCAGGAAAATCAGCTCCAGATGTAGTTGGCACAGGGCCTGCTTAGTAGATGGCAACAACAAGGAGCCATCCATGACTTTGCAGAAAAAGACACTCGCCCGCTATCGCCAATATTTTCCCAACGAAACACTTCGTGAAACCGCCGCCCGTACGGGCATCCAGATCACCCGCGTTTTCCGACTCTTCAATGGCAAGAACATGAAGGTCGGAGAACTCGAGGCCTTCGAATCTGCGATCAATTTGAAGATCGCCGAAAATCCATCAATGACACTTCTTTCTGAGGCGGTAGATGAGGCGGGAGCTCTTTTAACTAACGAAGAACTCGCAAAGATCACTGACTATATTCAGAGAAAAGTGAAGTGCAGAAGCTTTGCGCGTCTCTATATCCGTAACAACTACTCTAACGTCAGCATCGCTTAGGAGATCATATGAAAGGACTATCTTCGCTTGAACGTTCCGTGCTTGAATGCCTTGGAAAAAAGGGGCTTACCTATGAAGAGATTCAGGTTCAATCAGGTCTCCATGAAAATGTGTGCTTCAATATCATCCAGGCACTCATCATCCGTGGTGTTCTCGCCACAGACGGAGTTCGTTACCGGATCAATGACAATCTTTCTCCTCTTATCCAGGACGAGATCAATGGTCTTGAAGCAAAGCTCGCTGAATCAATGGAGCTCATTGAAGCAGTAATCGAGCAGCCCAACCGGAACTTTAAGTTCGCGAAGATCGCCATGGACTCCAGGGACGAAAAGATTTTCCTCGCCATGCTTTCTAACCTCGAGACTTTTCTTCTGGATGCACACAAGAAGGCTGAAGGCAGCATTCCATTGAAAGAACGCAAAGTGGTTTTCTGGGGCGTCGGGGAAGTTCATTCGCTCATGCACCAGATGATCAGAGGGAGATAATTTATGAAGTGGTTAGTACTTTTGTTGATTGTGGCCTGTGGACATAAGGAGCCACCTGCTCAGGATGTCGGAGACAGTGATGGAGATCATGTTCCGAATTATCTCGAAACAAATTCGGCTCTTCAAAAATACGTTGCTGAGATTTCACCTTTCACATCAATCGAAGGCACTTTATCTTTTGAAGTTGGTCAGAAATCGATGCAGGTGCAATTCAACAACAATTATGATGTCTCTCAAAATGCAATGAGACTTCTCACGAGAAGTGTCCCGGCAATCTTGAAAGAAGATTATTTCTCGGAATGCTCGCGATTATATCCTATGGCAACAGAACTCCCGAAGAACCTGGATGGAATCATTCATGTCTCTTTGTCTCTTACGACAAAAGATTCTCCCTCTGCCCTGTTTCTCACTGACGGGAAGAGTGAGTACCAGCTCAGTGCTTTTGCTAAAAACATGGATTTTCGACTATCAGCGGACGAACTCAAGAAGATCTTTTCGGGCGACATGTTCTTCACGTTGAAGAAAAAAGAAATGGAGAATGACTGGTCACGGGAGTCGAACGTCCGGCAGAGAACCTACCGGGTCTATTTTTATGACGGAACTTCCAGTCGGATTCATTATGTTTCCCATGCGCTGGATTTTCAGGACTACCTCAAGCTTTCCGGAATTCATGAAAGCAATGAACTGAAAAGTGTCAGCGGCTTCACCAGTGATGACCAACGTGTTTACTGGTGGACAAGAAGAATCGGCGCCAATGACTACGCCCTGGTTAAAGCAAGCATGAAGGAAATCGCTTCATACAATATTCACAATTTTAATAAGTCAGTTTCAATTATTGATCGAACGAACGGTACTTCCGGAAAACAACTCTTCGTAAAAAAAGCTGCGACTACCAGATTTGCAGTCAAACTCCGCGGGACTCGTGCAGTCAACACATTCACTGAAACAAGTGCAGAAGAAAGATATCAAATGAATCGTTGCACCTATTACACACGCACAGTTTTGCCTGGAAAAGTGATGGCCGCCAGTAAGGATGACATCCTTTCGCAAATCGAATTCAGATGGAATGATCACGCAATGAATCTGGATGATTTCCCCTATTCGGTAAGTGAGGGCTTCGATCTGGATGGCCAATATATCGAGATCGCCTTCGAAAGAACTCCGGAGGAATTTACTTTGTCTCTACCGAATCTCGCGACTTCAACATTCTATCCGCTGGGTAATTATCGTATTTCATGCCAAGTGCCGGGTCCTGAAGCCAGACCAACTCCCATCATTAACGGAGAGGGTCAAATGGTTCTTACCGTCGAGAGCTTCATTGAGAAGATTGATTAATCGTCTTAGAATGTTGGCATGGATCTGACTCTCGTTACCTGCAATATTCGATTTGATAATCCCGCTGATGGTGCCAATGCCTGGCCCCATCGGCGGTCTCTTTTAAGTGAAATTCTTCTCAAACATCAACCGGATATCATCGCCACACAGGAAGGCCGGTTTCAGCAACTTCATGATCTGAATTCCCTTCTCGCCGATTACGACATCGTTGATCAGCATCGCGCGTGGATCGGCGAAAGAATGTATCCCACGTTCTTCGTGAAAAAAAATCGCTTTGAACTCATGAAGAGCGAGGACATCTGGCTTTCGGAAACTCCGGATATCGCCGGCAGTAAATCCTTCGGCAGTACGTTTCCCCGACTCATGACCTGGATGAAAGTCCAACCGGTAGGTTCACAGGACGATTTGTGGCTGGTGAACACTCACCTTGATCACATCAAAGAAGAAGCGCGGCTCGGACAGGTGAAGGTTCTCACTTCGCAGATCAAGCGCTTCTGGAACAAAGCAGATCATCTTTTTATCATGGGTGATTTTAACGCTGCTCCAACGGGCCCGGTGCATGAACATCTGATGCAGGAACTTTCTTTGAAAGATTCATGGAAATTGTTTCACGCCCACGAAGAAACGTCTCATCACGCTTTCTCAGGTGACTTTCCGAATGGCAGCCGCATCGACTGGATCATGGCAGATGAACGTGTGAAGGTGATCAGTTGTGAGCTGGATAAATCCAGCAAAGATGGACACTGGCCATCCGATCATTATCCGGTCGTAGCGAAGTTTAGCCTTTAACTGCGACTTCTTCCCCGAGCTTCAGATAAGTCTCAAGACCATTGGCAGTGTTTTTCACGATGTCTGCTGACGGCTTCCAGGCACCTTTTTCACCGAGAACAATCACGGTCGAGCCGCCGAAGAGAAAATACCCTTTCTCCTCGCCTCTCATGAAAGGTTTGTTCCAGCGATGGGACTGAACAATTTTACCGACACAAATGGCCCCGACTTCAATGTAAGCAATGCGCCCGAAATTTTCGGTCTGGAGAATGGAAGTGTAGCGCTCGTTTTCGATGAAGATCTGGTTTTTGTATTTCAGTGCGAGCGGATTCACAGAATCGTAAACTCCCGGCACGCGGAAGTGATCAAGAACCTTTCCGTTATCCGGATAGTGATAGCGGTGATAATCAACCGGGCACAAACGAGCAATGAGAAGTGGGCCGCCATCAAAAATCTTTGCGACCTCCTCATTCCCGACGAGATCCTTCGCGAGAAGATAATTTCCTTTCACCGGATAGCTGCGTTTTTCATCGATCGCTTCAAATCCCACGTAGCGTGCTTCAGAGAAAGCTGGCATGCGGTTCGGGTCAGCAACAAACGAGCGCTTGCCGAGACGAAATTTACGGATAAAGAATTCGTTAAAATTTCGGTACGAATCGCGCGGATCAAGAGCCGGGCGCGTACCAGGCTCGTATTCGTCGATATTGATGTTGAACTTCTCAATGAACGGTCGAACCTTGTGGTGACTCGAGGGAAGATCCTGGAAAGCACCGTAGGCCTTGCTGAAATATTTATTGGTGAAGAGGCCGCCGATCTTTTGCCCGGCGATGGAGCAATACATAAAACGGATGAACTTATCACCGTAGATTTTCTCAATCTCGACTTTTCCGGTCCCCCGGTTAAAAAATTTTATCTCGGGGGGATTGGCAATGGTCGTCATCCGGTTTTCCTCTTGGGATTATTTTGTAATGAGATTATACTGACTGCGCCAAACACAGTCAAAAAGGGGTCGTCATGAAATCGTTGTTACTTACCTTTTTCATTATGATGGCAGTTCCTGCATTCGCTGCCGATCTCCTTCCCGTAGAAACTAAAACTATCGACATTTATCGTCGGGCAGTCCCCTCTACGGTGAACGTTTCCAATATCAAAGTCGCAAAGAATTTCTATTACGGTGAGGTGGAAATTCCGCAAGGCCAGGGCTCTGGCTTTGTATGGGATGAGCAAGGCCACATTGTGACAAATTTTCACGTCGTCCAGGGTGGAGATAACTTCGTCGTCACTTTTTACAACGATCCTAAGCAATACCACGCTAAGGTGGTAGGAACTGCGCCCGAAAAAGACATCGCAGTTTTAAGACTCGTCGAAAAACCGGGAAAACTTTCACCGATTTCCATTGGCGATTCTAAAACACTTTTAGTGGGCCAGTATTCTTTCGCAATCGGTTCCCCCTTCGGTCTTGATTACACTCTCACCACGGGTGTCATCTCCGCACTGGGAAGAAAGATCGATGGCATCGGCGGCGTGAAAATCAACGACATGATTCAAACGGATGCCGCGATCAACATGGGGAACTCCGGTGGTCCTCTCCTGAATTCTTCCGGCAGTCTCATCGGCATGAATACCGTGATCTTTTCTACTTCTGGCTCCAGCGCGGGTCTCGGCTTCGCAGTCCCAGTGGATACGATCAAGCAGATTGTTCCTCAGCTCATTCAACACGGAAAAGTAATCCGTCCGGGACTTGGGATCGGTATCGTTCCTGATTCGATGAAGAGTCGCCTTACCGGAAACGCCAAGGGCATCATCATTTCTTATATCGATGACAAAGGTTCAGCCGCAAAAGCGGGACTGAAAGGCATGACTCAGGATAATTTCGGGCGCGTGTATCTCGGAGACATTATTCTCGCGGTCGATGGCAAAGACGTGAATGGCCTCGATGATATTTACCAGATCCTCGAAACAAAGAAGATCGGCGAACAGGTCGATGTGAAGTACATGCGCGAAGGAAAAGTGAAAACGACGAAAGTTACGCTTCAGGCGATAAATTCGTAATCGCCTGCTTCAATGTCTCTTCTTTCTTCGCAAAACAGAAGCGAAGAAATTTTGATCCCTCATCAGATTTCAGATAGAACGCGGAAGGTGGCACGGTTGCCACTTTCCGCTCTTTAATAAGCTTCAGGGCATAGTCCACGTCATTGAGTTGAGTCTTCTTCGTGATCGGCACCATCATGAAGTAAGTGCCTTTGGGACTGGCGTATTCAAAACCCAGCTTCTTCATTTCGGCGTAGAAGAAATCGCGCTTACTTTTGTAGAGAGACACAAAACCAGGAAGATATTCGGGCAGACGCTTAAGCCCTTCTGCGACTGCTTCCTGCATCGGTGTTGAGACGGAAAATGTGACGTACTGGTGAACCAGACGGCAGGCGCGGGAGACATCAGGATTCGCGCAGATCCAGCCGATCTTCCAGCCGGTGAGACCAAAAGTTTTTCCGGCGCTTGAAACCGTGATCGTTCTTTCTTTCATGCCTGCGAGAGTTGCCGTCGGAATGTGTTTTGCTTCATCAAAGATCAGGAATTCATAAACTTCATCTGAGAGAATATAAAGATCATTTTTTTCGGCAAGATCAGCAACCATCTGAAGCTCTTCCCTCTTCCACACTTTTCCGGAAGGATTATGCGGATTGTTCAGGATGATCATCTTCGTTCTGGGAGTAATCGCTTTCTCGAGCTCGGCCTTGTCGACATGAAAATCCGGAGCGTGCATCGTGACCGGAACCGGAACACCACCACTCATTTTGATTGAAGCGACGTAGGAATCATAGAAAGGCTCAAGCACAATAATTTCATCACCCGGATTGGTGAGTGCAGTGATCACGAGATAGATGGCTTCGGTGGCACCGACAGTGATCGTAACCTGAGATTCGAGATCGTAATCGAGCTGATAGTATTTTTTGTAATAGTTGGAAACTTCCGTGCGGAGATTCAGCGTGCCGTGAAAAGGCGCGTACTGATTGTGCCCCTCTTTCATTTTTTGCGTGACGAGATCCTTGATCCATTCCGGCCCGTCAAAATCGGGGAAGCCCTGGCCGAGGTTCACTGCCTGATGTTCGCGGGCAAGTCGGGAGATCACACCAAAGATTGAATCCTTGAAGTCAGCGAGTTTTGTAGCAGTACTTTTCATTTTAGTCCTTAGGGTCCATGGCGTCGCGAACGCCTTCTCCGATGAGAGAGAGCATGGTGAGAGTCAGAAACAATGCGAGTGACGGGTAAACCGCGAGCCACCAGCCGATGGTGAAATGTTTCTGGGCCTGATTCAAAAGTTCACCCCAGCTTGGTGTGGGAGGCGTGAGACCGAACCCGAGATAATCAAGTGAAGCGAGACTCACGATATTTCCTGCGATCACGAACGGGGAAAACGTGATGATCGGAGAAAAAGAATTCGGAAGAAGATGGCGGAAGAAGATCCGCACGTTGCCGGCGCCGAGTGCGCGGGCGGCTTCGATGAATTCTTTCTTGCGGTTTTTCAGATACTCTCCGCGGATGTAATACGAAATACTGATCCAGCCAAAGAGACTCGAAATCAAAACGAGGAGAAGGAGTGTCGGCTTGAAAATCGAAATGATGATAATGAGAAGGAAGAACTGCGGAACGGTCGAAAGAATCTCGACGATCCGCTGGCCCCAGAAATCCGTCCGCCCACCGAAATATCCCATGACTCCGCCGAGAATCGTACCGACCACGAACGTCAGCACCCAGACAAGAACGGCGAAGATCACGGAATAGCGAAGCCCATACATGAGACGAACAAAGATATCGCGACCGCGGTCATCAGTGCCCATGAGATTGGCGGAAGTAGGCGCTGACGGATAAGAGGCCACTTCTTTATTGGACTCATACGGATTCCAGCGGATGAGAGGCCACACGACTGAATCACCACGATCTTCTTTCAATTCGAGTGAACGGTAATCCATAACTACGGCATTCTCGTTGCCAAATTCTGACGGATGGTAGCTTTTGAAGACGGGGAAATAAGTTTGATTATTGTAATGGAGATAAAGCGGTTTATTGTTCGCCCAAAACTCCGCAGTAAAGCTGATGAAGCAGCAAAACAAAACAATCCAGATAGAGATAACTGCGAGACGCCTGCTCTTGAAACGGCGCCATTTTTTAAGTGTCTCGTCGTTTTTAATTAACCGCTCGATCATGTGAAATCAATCCTTGGGTCAACGAGGACGTAGGCAAAATCGGAGATCACGTTCCCAACGAGGAAAAGTCCACTCTGGATAAACACCAGACCCATGATCACGTTATAGTCCCGGGAGAGAATGCTCTTATAGGAAAGTAGACCGATGCCATCGAGCTGGAAAATTGTTTCAAGCAGAAGTGATCCGGCAAAAAACACGGAAAGAAATCCACCGAGGCCGGTGACGATCGGAATGAGCGCGTTCCGGAGAGCATGCTTCATGTACACGGTTTTTTCGTCGAGGCCCTTGGCGCGGGCAGTACGAATGTAATCCTTCTTGATCTCTTCAATGATCGAGTTTTTCATCAGGACCGTAAGACTGGTGAACGACCCGATGGTGTAACAGATAAGCGGAAGCGTGAAGTGATGAACGCGGTCAAGAAACTGCTCCCACCCGCTCAGCTCTTCATACATCTCGGAGTTCAGTCCTCCGACCGGGAAAATCTCACAGAAACTTCCGCCGGCAAAGAGCACGATGAGAAGGATAGCGAGCATGAAGGAAGGAATCGAATAGAGAATAAAAAGAAAAATGCTCGAGGTCACATCAAAGGTCGATCCATTCTTGAGTGCCTTGAGGATACCGAGGGGAATCGAAATCAGGTACGAAAGGATCAGCGAGATAATCCCGAACTGCAGTGACACGGGAAATTTACTCACGATCACATCCACCACGGGCTCTTCGTAAGTAAAACTCTCCCCAAAATTCAAAGTCACAATATTTTTGAGCCATAAGAGATAGCGCTCATGAATGGGCCTGTCAAAACCGTATTGCTTCTTCAGAGCTGCGAGAACTTCATCGGGAACGCCCTGAGTGCTGCCACGACTGGAAGAAGAGATTCCTTCATTTCCGCCATGTCCACCGAATCTCATTTCCTGGAGTTTCTGATCAATCGGTCCACCAGGCGCCATGTTGATAATGGCAAACACCACGATCGTGACGCCAAGTAGAGTGGGAACGAGAATGAGAAGTCGGCGGATGAAATACTTAATCATCTTATTCTTGGATCTTCCAGTATTGCTGGCCGATGCCGTAAACAAAAGTTTCTTTTGGCTTCACTACGCGCTTGGTGTGAGCATAGAGCGTGTATTTCATATTGAAGAAAAAGACATAAGGATAGTCATTGGCAATAAGCTCGTGAGCTTTCTGCAAAAGCACCGTGCGCTTATCTTTTTCATAAATCCGGCGGGCATTATCAATGAGTTTGTCGACTTCAGGATTTGAATAGCTCACAAAATTTGATCCCGAGCCTTTGATTGAAGAAGAATGCCATATTTGCTTCAAATCAATCTCTACACCACCACCACCCCAGGCGAGGCGGGCAGCTTCAAACTTGCGGGAGTCGATGAGGCTCACAAAAGAGTTCCATTCAATGCTCTTGATCTGGAAATCCACGCCAATCTTACTCGCGTCTTCTTTGTAGACGGTCAGATATTTCATGAAGTCCGGAGAAGGATCGATGATGGTGATGGAGAGCGGAGTTTTCTTGCCGCCAATCATTTTGTCGAGTGTTCCGTCGTGATCAGTGTCTTTCCAACCAGCTGCGTTCAGAATCTTCAAAGCTTCATTCGGATCATAAGGAACCGGCTTCACGGAGTGATTGGCGTAATCGGACTGAACGTAGATTGGACCAGTGGCGGGAGCAGAGAGATTGTATTCAAACTTATCTTCCATGAGAGGACGATTCACAAGCATGGAGAGAGCTTTGCGCACATCACGATCTTTCAGGATCGGATGTTTCATGTTCCAGCCAATGAAATTGTAACCTTTTGGAGTTTTGTTTTCCGTCTTCACTTTCACGATCTTTTCTTCCCAGACTCCACCGACTGTTTTCTTCACAAATCCTTCCGGACGAAGACCAAGGAAGTCGATGTCGCCTTTTTTCAAAAGCTCGAGATTCACATTTTCCTCAGAGGAGAAGCGAAGAACGATTTTCGGAATGAGATAAGTGTCTTTCTCTTTTGCGTCCTTGTTACCCCACCAGTCAGGATTTTTTACGAGGATAATTTTCTGGCCCTTGTCGTACTTGGTGAACAAGTAAGGACCGGTCCCGATGAGTTTTTTTCCGAAATCTTTTTTGTTGTTCGGATCCGAGTAAAAATGTTTCGGAAGGACTTCGATTCCCGCGCACATATCAAAGTTCAGGAAGTATTCGTCCTTCACTTCAAAGCGGACGGTATAATCATCGAGAACCGTCACCGACTTGATGGATTCGTAATAAGGACGCATCTGAACGGCCTTGTAATCATCCGTGAAGATCACATCGTAAGAAAATTTCACGTCATGAGCATTGAAGTCTTTGCCATCATGCCACTTCACGCCTTTGCGGAGTTTGAAGGTAAAGACTTTCTTATCTTTGGAAATTTCCCATTCTGTGGCGAGCGCTGGTTTCCATTCATAGGTATCGAGGTCACGGTTAAGAAGGCTTTCGAAAATATAACCCTGAACTTGCGGAGAATAACCATCTGAGGAAGCGAGAGGATTGATCGTCGTCGGTTCACCGCCGATGTTGTAATAGATCGACTTCCCCGACTTCCCGGACTTGCTGTTACATCCGATAAATCCCAAAACAAAAATAACAAGAACGAGGTTCAGCACCTTATGTGACATGGAAAACTCCTTAACTATTTCCTGATGTAGAGAGCGGGGTCGAGAGACCAGCGGTCGATTTTCAGATTGTGGTCTTCGATCCGGTAGGCCTCGAGTTTGGTATCAATTTCGTTGAGACGGGCCTCTGAGTTTTTAAATTCAGCGTAAGTGCGTGCCTTGTCTTCTTCGAGAGCGGCGAGTTCTTTCTGCCATTCGATCTCAAGTTTCTGGCGGAGAATTTCATAGCGCTTGTTAACTGTATCGACTTTGTCGACGTGTCCGTCGAGGTCACGTTGATGACGATTTTTCTTCGCCTGGATGGCGAGACGTTTTTTCTGGAGAATTGCCACAACATCTTTGGCGAGGTCGACCGAGTGGTTGAGATCAGCACTCTCAAAATGCAAATAAGAACCCGTAGCAAAATGAACAGTGCGGATACAACCGCCCATGTCCGGAATGCGGATCAGAAGATAATCGTTGGTTCTTCCTTCCACGAATCCTCGACACTTATTGGCCGGATAGGTTTCATTCCACATTTGGACACGATCACCGCGATTGAGAAATTTGATGTTCGCAAAATCCGTGCGAACGCGAATGAGTCTTGCTTCAGTATTTGTTCGTGAAACTCTTCCGGAAAAAAATCGGGAGTTATCGTCTTCGGGTGAAGGCAAAGGCCCCAAGGCAAAGGCACGGGCCGCGATGAAAACGAGGAGAAAAATAAACAACTTAGACATTGATTTTATTATGCCAGAGAGTGAATTTTTGGGAAGGAATTGGTGGGTATTATTCTTTCATAAGAATAATACTTGAGCGAAATTCTTTCTCATGAAGCGGCTCTTCGTATTTCAGAACGCGCATTCCCCCAAACAGGTGAAGAAGTTCCTGTTCCTTGAGGTAATAATCCGGATTGTACTCGGGTGATTTCTTGTTTTTCACCTGGCGGGTCGTATAGGCCTCATAGATGAGGATGCCGCCGGGCTTGAGCCAGGACTTCATCTTCTCGATGAGTGACCGGTCGACATAATAAAAGCAAACGATCGCGTCGAATGATGCAGGCGGAATTTTGTAGTTATTGAGAGACGCCACGACACCCTTGAACTTCACGCCGAATTCTTCGGCGAGCATGTGCGCCTTCTTCACCGCAACCGAACTGATATCAATGCCGGTTACGCGATAGCCTTTTTGCGCAAGAAAGACCGCGTTTCTTCCCTCACCCATACCCATGTCGAGAACCGTGCCTTCAAATGGAATGTACTGGTAGTTTTCGGCAAGGAAGCGCACGGGAGATTTACCGAAGACAAATGAAGGGCGTGAGTAGCGCTTGTCCCACTGGTCTTTAGTGTCCCCCTGGATCTTCATTCCGGAAAGTTGCTGGTAACGGTTTCCGGAGATCGGATCACGACCGAAAGCAACGACCGAAGAAAGGAGGAGTGCGAGAGCAAAAAATTTCATGGTTCCTGAGAAGAAGTATCATCAGAAGGCGTTTCTGGAAAGGTCTCTTCCACAGGCTCGTCGAAAAAATAATTCTCAGTCGGCTGCGGTACTTCCGGATTTTCATCCGTACCAAGTTCGGCGTCGATGAAAAGATTCAGTGTCTCGAGAAGCTTTCCCATTTTGCGAATCTTTCGGTCGACGAAGGCCTCCACCGTTCCCGGCATGTCTTCCGTCGCGAAGAGATACCAGCTCATTTCCTCGCCCATTGTGTAGTACTGGTCCAGGAGCGCGATGAGTTCGGGGCCACAGTGAGAAAGATCATGAAGCGGAGTTGCCTCATAGCGATTGTTAAAGATCTTGGGGAAATGGGCACGCGTTCTTCGTAGCGCGAAGATCTCAAGATACTCGTTCTTTCTTTCCTTGATCCGGGTATAGAGATTATTCGCATCGATCTTCAGAAGAATGAGAATCCGCTGAGTCTGTTCGTCGTGCTTACTCTTCATGCAGCACCGTTAGCGAGGGATTTCCTCCCACCCGGCCATAGCATGCTCTTCTCACACTTCATCTCGTGATATGCGATGATCTTTTCAGAAAGAATGCGCGCATCGACCGGATTCTTGATGAAGAAATAATTCTTCGTCATCGCATGAGTGCGCGAATCATTGAGGCGCGAGAAACTTGAAAGCTCAAAGAAAGAGAGACGCCGTGACTTCAGCACATACTTCAGAATGTTTCTGACTTTGTCATTGAAGAGACGGTACTGACGAAAATTGGAAACACTATTGATCACCGGCACATGAGTCTGATCAGTGGAAGAGACTAGCTGTTGCAGCTGATCCACGCGCACGGGCACAAGAATGTAATTGAGTTCTTTAAAAAGGCGATCGAAGACGTAGTACTGGTCTGGGAGTCGCTCTTCTAAGGTAAGGAAAAAAATAAAGGGTTGGGTGTTTTCCATGCCCTCCGTTTCGGCATTTAGAAAAGGGACTTAAAGAGCTTGCGAATTCTTCTGACAAATCCGATCAGGATTCCCGCGCCGAGAGAGAGAAGTCCGCTGAAACCTTCTGCTCCGGAGGCAGTTGAAACCGCCACGGTCCCGCAGGAGAGAGGCGAGGTCTCTTTTTCCTGTTTCTGGTAGGCGAGTGGAGAAACATAGTTTGTTTCCTGGCGATGAACAGTCTGCGAATTGGCGTCATCCATGCCCTGAATATCATCCTGACGAACGCCGGTCGAATTCAACTGAAGAGATGGCGCCATGATCGCATCCGGTTGATCAGAGTGATCGAGTCCCATCGTGTGGCCGAGCTCGTGAGTGATGGTCGTGAGGAGGTAGTTGTTCTGCTGATTGTACATGTGACTACCGTTGATGATGATCTCAGTTCTCGCAAAGTACGGACCATCTGTATAACGGACAGCTACGGCAAGAACAGAAGCAGGGTCCATGTTTGTTTCCGCCGCAAAGTTTGTCGACCAGCGGATGATGTTCGTAGTAGCGGCAGAAGATGAGTCCCATAGATTGAGGCCAGTGGAATTTTCCCAGTCCTGAACCGCCAGACGTGAGAGATATTCGAGTTTTGATTTCAGCGTCGGATCTTTTTCAGAAACAGAGATGTTGATCGGCAGTGTGTGCCAGTAGAAACCGTTCACAAAATCGGTCGTGAACTTGTAGCCCCACGCTGGAGTTGAAATCAAGAGACAGAGAATGAGTTTCTTCCACATAAGTTTCTTCCTGAAAAAAGTGGTTAGAGTTTCTCGATCCAGCACAGTTTTTCGCCTCTCATCTGCACCAGGTAATCCTTTCCTGGCTCAATTTCAAAAGGCCCGTGCTTTAAAACGTCCAATGTAACTGTGTCTCCGACATCACCCTTGATGGTTGCCTGATTCTGGAAGATCACTTTGTTAGTGGAAAGAGGTGTGGTGGGGCCCAACTCTTCCATGACTTCCTTCACCCTTCCCTCAAACTGGGTCGGGCAGTCCAACTCGCCAACCGTGACCGTGGACCAGACATTCATCGAGAACAAAACGAGAGACAGTAAAATCGCAAATTGCATGCCTACTCCCTGGCATCTGGTTCTCTCAAAGCAACGAATCCATTCGTCGCTTTCGTTAACCAAATGATTGCATGGCGAATGCCAATGGCAAGAGAGCGTAAACTCTCTTTTTTACTATCAGGAGTAATGTAGTTAGGTGCAAAAGGTAACTCAACATTATTAAAGACTGAAATTTCTGAGGTCCGTGACGGCCCCACGCCTCTGTCACAGGAGGCCTTATGACACCGGCATTTTTTTCCAAAAAAAAAGGCGCCCCGAAGGACGCCTCTTTGTTAAGCGAATTTTAGCAGAGACGAATTACATCATGCCGCCCATGCCGCCCATTCCACCCATGCCGCCCATGCCTGCAGCGCCGTGAGCGTGATCATCTTTCTTAGGAAGATCAGCGATCATGGTTTCAGTAGTAAGCATGAGACCAGCAACAGAAGCAGCATTCGTGAGAGCTGAACGAGTCACTTTCGTTGGGTCAATGATGCCCGCTTTCACGAGATCTTCGTAACGGTCGTCGCGGGCGTTGTAGCCCCAAGACGCGCTTTTAGATTCCATGATCTTGTTTACGACAACTGCGCCATCAAGGCCTGCGTTGAACGCGATCTGACGGAGCGGCTCTTCGATGGCACGACGGATGATTTTAATACCAGCAGTCTGCTCGTCGTTTTCACCTTTGAGGCCATCAAGTGCCGCAGCAGCGTGAAGGAGAGCGGCACCACCACCAACGATGATACCTTCTTCAACCGCAGCGCGAGTAGCATTGAGAGCGTCTTCTACGCGGTCTTTTTTCTCTTTCATGGCAGTTTCAGTTCCTGCACCAACGCGGATCACAGCAACACCACCAGCGAGCTTCGCAAGACGCTCCTGGAGTTTTTCTTTGTCATAGTCTGAAGTTGTTTCAGCGATCTGTGAGCGGATTGAACCTACGCGGGCATCAACGTCTTTCTTGTTACCGGCACCATCAACGATCATGGTGTTTTCTTTGTCGATGTTGATCTTTTTACAAGTACCGAGGTCTTTCAAAGTAACAGTTTCAAGGCTCATGCCGAGCTCTTCAGAAATCACCTGACCGCCAGTGAGGGTCGCGATGTCTTTGAGCATTTCCTTACGACGGTCACCGAAGCCTGGAGCTTTGATGGCAGCAACGTTCAGAGCACCACGAAGTTTGTTCACGACGAGAGTTGTAAGTGCTTCACCTTCAACGTCTTCAGCAATGATAACGAGTGGCTTAGAAGTCTGAACAACTTTCTCAAGAGTAGGAAGAAGCTCTTTCATTGTAGAGATCTTCTTATCTGTGATGAGGATGTATGGGTTTTCGAAAGTCGCTTCCATTCTTTCTGCGTTCGTCACGAAGTATGGAGAAACATAACCACGGTCAAACTGCATACCTTCCACTACGTCGAGCGAAGTTTCAGCGGTCTTTGATTCTTCGATTGTGATGACACCTTCTTTACCAACCTTTGACATGGCCTCAGCAATGAGCTTGCCGATTTCCTGGTCATTGTTAGCAGAGATCGTACCAACGTTTGCGATCTCTTCAGCAGTGTCGATCTTCTTCGACATCGCTTTAAGTTTTTCGATCACTTTAGTTGTAGCAAGGTCAACTCCGCGCTTGAGGTCCATTGGGTTGTGACCAGCAGCTACGAGTTTCACGCCTTCGCGGTAGATCGCCTGAGCGAGAACAGTTGCAGTAGTTGTACCGTCACCTGCGTCTTCGTTTGTCTTCTGAGCAACTTCTTTTACGAGTTGAGCGCCCATGTTCTCGAAAGCGTTTTCGAGTTCGATTTCTTTAGCAACAGACACGCCGTCTTTTGTGATGGCAGGAGCGCCGAAAGATTTCTGGATAACTACGTTACGGCCTTTAGGACCGAGAGTAACTTTCACTGCGTTTGCAAGAGCGTTCACCCCAGCGAGGATGGAAGCGCGAGCGGTTTCAGAGTACTTAAGTTCTTTAGCTGACATATAAATTCCTCCAAATGGAATTGAGTTTTAAATTATTGAAGAACGCCGAGGATCTCATCTTCTTTCATGATGAGAAGATTCTGGCCTTCGACTTTTACTTCAGTGCCTGAATACTTGCCGAAAAGAACGCGGTCGCCTTTTTTCACGTCGAGAGCTTTCACTTCGCCGTTAGCGAGGCGATAGCCTTTACCTACGGCAATGACTTCACCCTGAGCTGGCTTTTCTTTATGAGTGTCCGGAATGATGATTCCGCTGGCGGTTTTTGTTTCTTCTTCAACTCTCTTGATAACAACACGGTCTTGAAGTGGTCTGAGTTCCATATTCTTCCTCCTAAAAAGTGCAAATAATGCTGTGCAATGGTCAGTTATATAATGACTAGAATTGTGCAAACACAATGTAGGTTCGAATGGGTGAGTGTCAAGGTCGCTTCAAGAAATAAAATTTAAAGTTTTGGGTAACCCCTTGATTCCCTCTCTGGGATCACTCTGGGACTAGCAAATTCTGCCTATCGAGAGCGTTAAAAAACAGTGCTTTGAAATCCTTTCAGAGGGGGCATCCGAAGCCGATACGTAATCAAGATACAATTAAACCAGGCATCAACTCCAAGGATGGAACATGCTCGCACTGTCTCGAAAACTCTGCCCCTTCTTCTCCTTCATGCTCCTCATGGGATGCGGAAAGAAGATGACTGAGCCGAACACAACGGCCAAACCTCACATTGAAAATCAAAAGCCCTCGCCTACTCTCATCATTCCAATTGAAGAGGCCTCTTTTGAATACAAAATTCCTCAGTCAGGTGACTTTCTTCTTCCGGATCGTCTGAGAGTACGTTCAGGAAATGCAGACGGAAAAGTTGTGTCGATCACGTACAACATTCATCCGGATGATCCTGAAACTTACGAATTCAAATGTGTCTACAAAGGTGTCTCTGCTGATTCGATGCCGGTTGCAAAATGTGTGAACATTGAAGGCCAGGATCTCGGTAACGTGACTGACGGAACTGTTCAGTTCGCGCTTGAAGCAGACAACTCCATCAAGTTTGAATCAAACTCTGAAGAGCTCAAGGCCGACGCCATCTACGACGTAGACTGGAAGTAATTACTTTCTGATTTTTTTATCCACAGATGCAGGACCACGAACTTTCATCGCCTTGCTGTGAATGCGGGCGATGTCCTGCTTGAACTCTGAATCAAGCGCTTCAAATTTATCCGCGTTCACGAGATAGCGATAACCAAGGGTATCGTTCATCTCTGCCGTCTTTTTCAATACGCGGAAATACTCTTCGTCAGTAATCTGATCTTTCAGAACTGCGTAGTACTTTTTCAGGAGTTCAAGATTCCGGGTGCGGGAAACGTAAATGAGAGTTCTTCCTTTGTCCGCACCGTTTTTCAGGAAGTGATCGATGAGAACGGCGTCTTCTTTTTTCACTATGTAGTACATGAGACTCGGACTAAGCGGAGTAGGTCTGGCGTTGATCTCTTCACCGATTTTCTTTTTCAGGATCTGCTCACGATTGGCCTTTTGAATGAAGGTCAACGTACGTTGAGCATGCCGGTATCCATTGATGTAATGGAAAGTGACGACAAGGAACATGGTGAATCCGGGCACGAGGACTTTCCAGTTCATGTAGAGAGCAAGCCATGAGCGAAGTTTTTTGAGTGGCGAGATGTAATGGTTATAAGAGAGATTCAGCGTGATCTTTCTTTCCAGGGAATCAATCCGCGAATCAAGATCCGGATGAGTGGAGAAGTGTCGCTGGAAAAAATTCTTCTTATGAGAAGGACGGAGTTTTCCCATGAGGTATTCCGGCAATTCTTCCGGGGCCGCGAGTTTTTTCAGCGCTGATTTCATCGCTTCAAAGTCCGCCCCGAGTTTCATCACCGCATAGGCGTCTGCCTCAAATTCATGGGAACGGATAGTATCGAAAAGAAGTGCGTAATTGAAGATCACCCAGGCAAAGCAGGACATGAAGACAAGTGATGCCGTCATGCCGGCATGGAAAGAGGCGTCTTCTCCCCAGTAAAGAAGTGAAGCGGTGATGAGAACGAGCATGATAAGTCCCACACCAACCAGAACGGAAAGGAGGTTCTTGATGAGATCAATCACGCGTTTGTGAATGTGGCGATTAGCCACGTGAGCAAGTTCGTGAGCGATAACCGCATCGAATTCAGCAAGACTCAGAGTCGTACGAAGCTTTCTGCCAATGAACATGGTTTGGTTCGAGAAGCGGAAGAGTTTAAGACCGACGACGAACGCATTCTTGATATCGGTCTCAATCCAGCGGACCCGGAGTGACGGAATCCCGATGTCGTGAAGGCGCTTGTTGATGATATCAAGATATTCCGGCTCCGTGATTTCACGATTCGGAATGAGCTTCAACATGATGATCACTGAGCAGGTAATCGTGAGCACCGAAACGAACATGATGTTGAAGACTAATCCAATGAACCACAGCGACCCCCAGTCTTCGTAGACGCCATCCTGGAAAGTCATGTTGATCAGTGAATAAATAAAAATCGGAAGAAGAACGATTGCGAAGTTCACTCTCACTTCCTGAATAAGTCGTCGCCGGAAGGAAAGAAGAAGCTCGAGTCCCGTTTTCTTTTCCACATACCGGATGAAGAGTTGATAGAGGCAGAATCCCGCGAAGAGAAGGACGAGATAGACGATCCCGATTTCAATCAGACCGAGAGCAAAGGCGCGCTCGGAAATAAAGTGAGCTACGATGAAAGAAAGAAAAGCTTCGAAAACAAAAATGTAAAAATGGTGGGAAAGAATCATCTCGCGATGAGAAGCGTCCTTAGCGTCGATCAGGGACGACAGGAAGGTGTTCCGCTCACGGCGGAATTTCCTCCAGTTATAAATTACAGCGATCGACAGGAAAAAGGCGTAAAGCATACTTCCCCTTCCTGGTCTTTATCGGTATTTGTAGTAGGAAAGATGATCATTTTTTGAAAGTTAGGAGACTAAACATGTCAAATAAGTTGATGGCGCTGGATGAGTTCTTTCACATGCATACGAAGCTTGGAAAAGGCGAGGTCATTCTCGACGTGAGAAGACCGGAAGAATTTGAGGCCGGTCATATTGAGAATGCCATGAACATTCCCGTCGATCAGGTGGCAGGACACGTCGACGAGCTCAGAAAATATTCAGCGATCTATATTCACTGTAAGCGCGGCGGTCGCGCGCGGACTGCGTACGAAGTTCTTTCAAATGCAGGCCTGTCTAACCTTGTTTGTATTCACGATGCGGGAATGGATCAGTGGATGGAAGCCGGCTATCCGGTGAAAATCTAGAAACACTGCTCTTCGTGATTTACGACATAGGTCTGATCAATAACTGTCCCTAAGTTCAGTTTCCCCAGACTCGCCTTCACTCTCACCGGGTATTTCAATGTGGTGAGACCGGTACAGTTGTACCCCAGAAGTCCATCGCGGACGAGCCTTGCTGAATGAAGAAGGAGAAGCGCGTTCATCCTCTCCGTCGGAAGGTCTTCCTCGAAGGTTTTCTGGCAAAGATTCCGGCAGCGATATTGATTTTTTACCCGGTAAGTATCGTAGGCCTCAAGCGTGTATGTCTTGAGTGGAGTCCAATCCATTTGATGAGAACCTGTCATCGGCGGCAGCACACGCACTTCGCAGTCACAGTGGAGCGCGAAGGCATTCGCCGAGAACAGCATGAAAAGGGCCATGAAGAACTTCATGACTCTACTATCGGAAGTCTCGGATTTTAGTTGAATGAACCTATTTCAAGTCGTACCAGTTTTGTCCGGTACCCATCTCCACTTTCAGCGAGACGGTGAGATTCACGGCGTTTTCCATGTGTTCACGCACGAGGGCCTTCATCGTTTCCATCTCTTCCGGGACAACATCAAAAATCAATTCATCGTGCACCTGAAGGATCATTTTCGATTTCAGGTTTTTCTCCTGAAGGACCTTCTGGATATTGATCATCGCGAGCTTAATAATGTCCGCCGCAGTTCCCTGAATCGGACTGTTGATCGCCACACGTTCGGCCATCGCCTTGATCTGGCGATTGGAAGACTTGATATCGGGAAGAACACGCTTACGGCCGAATAGAGTTTCCGCGTATCCAGTCTCTTCCGCTTTTTCCTTGAGGCCATCAAGGTAACTTTTCACCGCACTGAAATTTTTGAAGTAACTCGTGATGTATTTCTTCGCCTCACCTTGTGAGATGTGAAGTGTTTGCGAAAGACCAAAACTGGTCTGACCGTACATGAGTCCGAAGTTAATCGCCTTGGCACTGTTTCGCATGTCCTTAGTCACTTTCTCGAGTGGGACTTCAAAAACTTCTGCCGCCGTCTGCTTGTGAATATCGAGATCCTTATTGAAGGCCTCGAGCATATTCTTGTCCTGAGAAAAATGCGCCAGAAGCCTCAACTCGACCTGTGAGTAGTCGGCGGAAAGAAGTTCTCTGCCCTTGGAAGGAATGAAACCTTTGCGAAGTTTTCTTCCGTTCTCCGTCCGCACCGGAATGTTCTGGAGATTGGGGTTATCACTCGAGAGTCTTCCGGTGGCCGCGTTACTTGGGTTAAAGTGCGTGTGAATTTTATTGGTGGATCCTCTCACCATCAAGGGAAGTGCTTTGACGTAAGTGGAGAGAAGTTTTTCCACTTCACGATAACGAAGAAGCATTTCCGGAATCGGATTCACATTCATCGCCGCAAGTTCACTCAGGACTTCGGCGTCAGTGGAGTATCCGGTTTTCGTTTTCCGAATGACTGGCAGCTGGAGTTTTTCAAAGAGCAGTGTGCCGATCTGTTTTGGTGACTTGAGATTCACTTTGTCGCCGGCGATCTTCTGGACTTCTTTTTCGATCTCATCCACTTGCTTGGTGAATTCGTTTTCAAGATTCTTATAGAAAGAAACGTTGAGGGAAACTCCTTCGAGCTCCATCGCGGCGAGGACTTTGATCAGAGGAATATCGAGTTCATCGTAGGGACGCTCGACCTGGAGCTCGTTCATGCGCGTGCGTAGAATCGGATAGAGCTGGAGAATCGCCTGTGCTTTTTCGGCGTGATAATTGATTTCTTCATCAGTCATGCTTCCCAGAAGATCCGCCTGCCCTTCCACTTTCGGTGGGAGCTTTTGTCCGGTGAACTCTTCGCAGATCGTATCAAGATCGTGGCGTTGTTCCGGATTGATAATGAAGTGGGCCTGAGCGAGATCGAAATAGCGGAAGTCCGGTTGAATCCCTGCCATCATCGCGAGCTGGAGTATCGGCTTGGACTGGTAACAGACCACGAGTGGTTTTTCCGAGTGGATAATGTTGATAAAGGTCTTTGCTTCCTCAGCACTCATCCCGAGATACCCCGCACTCTCCTCCGTCGCCACTGCCATTCCCCGCCAGCACATATGCTGGTTAAGATCATCATCGCAGACGTGAGAGATCGCGATCGCACCCTTTCCCGCGATTTTCTTTTTCAGTTCATCCAGCGTCCAGCGCTCCGCTTTCTTCGCTTCATTGCGCGCGACTTGCTTCACTGGTGGAGCATCCGGAGCCTGAACTTTGGGTTTATAATCCTGAAGCTTGGTGATCCACGTCCGGAAACCAACCTTATTCAGAAACTCTTCGAGTTCCGGATTTAACTGGAGCTGATAGTTGGAATCGATCGCTTTGTGCGGAAGCTTCAGGTCCGTCACGATGCGTACGAGTTTCTTCGAGAGAATCGCATCGTCCTTGTGAGTTTCGAGTGCAGTTTTATTGCGGTTATTTTTGATGTTCGGAATGTTCTTCAGGATATTTTCGAGATCGCCAAATTCCTCGATGAGATTCTGTGCGCCCTTGGGACCGATGCCCGCAACACCTGGAATGTTGTCCGACGTATCTCCGATGAGCGAGAGATAATCCATGATCTGATCTGGATAAACTCCCATCTTGTCTTTCACGTCCTCACGACCGTAAATTTTTTCTTTCATGGTATCGAGCATCTTCACCGGCCCGTCCACAAACTGCATGAGATCCTTGTCACCACTGGCGATCAGGATTTCATCGAATTCATTTTTCCACTGAACCGCCGCCGAGCCGATGATGTCATCGGCTTCGTAATTGGCCATCTTCACTTCCGGAAGTCTCAGCACCTTCACGAGTTCATCCACAAGCGGAAATTGAGGAACCAAATCATCCGGTGGTTCAGAGCGATTGGATTTGTAATTCGGATCGATCTCTTTCCGGAAAGAACCTTCCTTCGTGTCTCGCGCGATCAGAATATGAGTTGGCTGATATTTCTGAATGAGATTGTGAACCATCGAGAGAACGCCGTAGACCGCGTTGACCGGAGTTCCATCAGGTGCATGCAGAGGGCGGATCGCAAAGAAGGCGCGAAAAATATAATTGGAGATATCAACAATGATGAGCTTCTTCATATTTCCTTGGAGCAGGCACGACTGGAGGTTCGTACCACGGAGTTTTAGTTTTTCGGAGGTCGAGCCGGGTTCCATCATTGGCGATCACCGTTGTATCCGCCATGATGTCACCTAAGCGATAAGGAGATTTATCTTTGAACAAAAAATAAACTTCCATCGCCGACAAAGGAAGCGCAAAGATTCCCGCGAAGACCCAACCGTAGAAGGGAAAAATAAAAAGAAAAAGCGGCACGGTGAAAGGAAGATTTCTGATGAACGATTGCTTGGCCGAACACGGAGAACCATCCACGAGTGAGACAACTCCAAAACCCATGAAGCGCTTGCCGATGGACTGACCCTCGTACAATGAATCAGAAATGCAGAGATAAATAGTGCCGAGAATCAGACCCATCGGATAAAACATGTAACCACCGAAGGCCACAAGGCCAATATCAATCAGCTTGGCAATCAAGCGATTTAGTCGCGCGCGGGCGAGTGGTTTATCCAGGAAATCCTTTCTCTTCATCCTCGACATTGTAGCCAAAAAATCACGATTTTAACCGTTTTTCCGGCTTTTCGGACCACGTCAATCAATTGGCGGCCCTTGCGAAACTTGTAGGGATGACCATCATAAGTTAAAGTGGAGAAATCTTTTCTCTCTAAGGAGTATGTATGGCCAATTTAACAAGTGTGACTTCCGCCAACTGGGAACAAGAAGTCATGAAATCAGATAAACCTGTTCTCGTGGACTTCTGGGCAGAATGGTGCGGACCTTGTAAGGCCCTCTCCCCTGTGCTCGACGAAATTGCTACAGAGATGAATGGTAAGGCGAATGTTGTAAAGGTGAACGTTGACCAGGCTTCTGACCTTGCGCAGAAGTTCGGCATCCGCGGCATCCCAACTCTCATCTTCTTCAAAAACGGCGAAGTAAAATCTACTCTCGTCGGTAATCAGCCAAAAGCTGAGATCGTTAAGAACATCAACAGCCTCATCGGTTAATTTTTTCAATGGAAGCGGGCGTCTTTTCACCAAAGGCGCCCGCTCTTTTTTTATGAGCTCATACATTCTCTCGTCACTTCAGGAAGCGCAAAAAACTCTCAATACATTCGTCGAAGACAAGAAGAACGTTGAAAAGATCGAACAAGCGATCAACACGTTTGTGACTTCGTTTAAAAATGGTGGAGCGGTTTTCAGCTGCGGGAATGGCGGATCCATGTGCGACTCACTTCACTTCGCCGAAGAACTCACCGGTCGTTACAGAAAAGACCGCGCTCCCCTTCCTGCGACGGGAATTTCCGAAGCCGGACACATCACTTGTATCGCAAACGATTTCGGGTTCGAGCACATCTTCTCGCGCTTCGTGGAGGCCTGGGGAAAAAAAGGCGACACGCTTCTTGCGATCTCCACCTCTGGAAATTCCGCGAACGTCATCAAGGCAGTGGAAGTGGCGAAGGCAAAAGGCATGAAAGTCGTGGGCCTTCTCGGAAAAGACGGGGGCAAGCTCAAGTCGATGGTGGATGTCGCTCTCGTTATCGATTGCCCGATCACTGATCGCATTCAGGAAGTTCACATCAAGTGCATTCACATCTTCATCGAAGGAATTGAACGTCAGCTTTTTCCTGAGAACTACCGCTAATCAGTTCCCCGACGCGGCGGTCGTTTGTAAATTTTACACTATCCTAAGCTTCTGCATTCACGAACGTCATTAGGCCTATCTATAAGCTCACCATCATTCTGTGAGGTGAAAAATGTCCATAAAACCATGGCTGCTCGTTCTTGCTCTCTTATTTGCCGTCGGTGCCCGTGCTGATGAAATCTTTACCACTGTCTATAACGTTCTCGATGTGGATCAACCGGACAAGAAGGTGCTCCTGGTACTTTCGGGAGCAGACGGAAAGGTTTATCGCTCGAATCGCACAGATGAGAATTCAAAGTATCTCAAGTCTCTCATTGGGAAAGTGGTTCAGCTCACTTACTCAACGGACGGAACTAAAAATTACGTCAATGGCATTCGTCTCGTGAATCGTGGTGAAGTGGATGAGACCGTCTTCGATCTCAACCGCTTCCAGTATAACGACCTCAGAAAGTTTACTCCGACCGATCTCCAGTCACTCGAAAACGTGACGGAAATTTTCAATGATCTTCTGAATGACGGCGACAAAGGTCGTTCACAGTGCTTTAAGCGCGCTCACATGTGGGCATTCGACATGTGGTCAAAGAAACAAATTACTTCGCAGAAAATTTTCATGTTCTACACTGACCGTTACCAGATCGGTAACGACTTCGATTGGTGGTTCCACGTTGCTCCTCTCGTTGTCGCTAATGGTGTGGATTACGTGATGGATGGAACATTCTTTGATAAGCCTGTGACCGTGAAAGAGTGGACGGACAAGTTCATGTACACGGACAAGATCCACTGTCCGGCAGTCACGAACTACCTCGACTTTGAAGACCATCAGTGGACCAAGCTTTGTTACACGATGAAGGCACCAATGTATTACTTCCGTCCGCTTGATCTCGAGATGCGCGACAAGAAAGGCGAGAAAAGAAACCATTGGGTACTTCCGGAGATCCAGGACGCCAGACGCGCGTTCAAGGGTTGGGAAGAAACTTATGAAGGCCTTGATACCGGCAAACCCACTGTAAAATTCTAAGGAAATGAATATGAAATATTTAGCTTTCGCGATTCTCTTTTCCGGTTCTGTCGCCGCTCAATCCATCACCGGAGTTGCGGTGCTGAAAGGAACTCTGAAAACCAAGGTGAACTTTCACGGCGTCAGCGCCAACTGCAAAGTGAAGGTCATCAAGATCAAGAACATCATGGAAGAAGACGCTTTCGGCTTTCCTGGATACCAGGTGAGAATCGAGGCCGACCTTGATGGGCGAAATGAAAATGGTGAATCAGTGGTGAACTTTAGCCGCGAGTTCATGGTGACAAACATCTGGAACGTGAACGGCAAGACCGTCGCCAAAGACTTCGAGTATTTCTCAGAAGACGGGGCACTTCTCACGATTAAAGACGACGGAAGACTTAAATCTTTCGCTTTCCCGGTCCAAAACGAAAAAGTGACCTGCACATTCTGATCTAAAAGCTAAACAATAGGGGCGCACACATCGCCCCTATTGTTTATTTCTAAGCTAAATTTTCTCCCGCACAAAACATTTCAGCTTATAATTTTAGTAATTCATTATTTTCCATGGAAGGGGAAGCGTATGGTACTTCAGGATATTGTCCGGTTCATCGTCGAAGGCGGGATCTTCATGTATGTGATCCTCGCGGTGTGGGGATTCGCGCTGGCGGTTGCCATCGAACGATTCAAAAAACTTTCCTACACCTATGATGTCGATGGACCTTCGTTCATGAACGAGCTCCAGCGCTACATTCTCTCGAATGATATTCAGGGTGCCATCCGGGTTTGCTCCGGTTCGGCGGCTGCTCTTCCGAGAGTTTTGAAGTCTGGCCTCAAGCGCGCCAATCTGGGAACTGCTCAGGTGCAGAATGCGATCGATGCAACTGCGCTCGAAGTGATTCCGAAAATCGAAATGCGCATTCCTTATCTCCAGCTCGCGGCTAACCTCTCTACCCTCTTCGGACTTCTCGGAACGATCCAGGGTCTGATTCAGTCCTTCTCTGCAGTTTCTGCTGCCGATCCGACTCAGAAAGCAGAAGTTCTCGCTAAAGGTATTGCGGTTGCGATGAACACCACTGCTCTCGGTCTTCTCGCTGCGATTACCATCATGATGATCCACGCGTTCCTGATGGCGAAATCGGAGAAGATCGTGAATGAGATCGATGAATACTCAGTGAAGCTCCAGGACCTTCTCGGTACGAAAAAAGCGATCGACGACTAAGGTAACAAGACATGCTGAGAGTTCCGACCAGTCGAAAAAGAAAAAGACCTGATGAGAAACTGAATCTAGTTCCGATCATGGACTCGATCTTCATCTTCATTTTCTTTCTTCTGATGTCGGCAAGCTTTCTGAAAATCTATGAAATCGGAAGTCCGATTCCGATCATCTCTGACCAGGAACAGCCGAAAGACCAGAAAGAGCCTCTCGCATTGGCACTCACTCTTGATACAAATGAGCTCATTCTTCTTCAGGGTGTCCCGCAAAGAGAAGTGAAACGATTCAAACGCATGACTGACGGAAGTTTTGATTATGAGGCCCTCCACTCCACGCTGATTGATATTAAGAAACAACATGCGAGTGAAGACTCTATTATTTTTGAGCCAGTCGGAGACCTCACTTACGAAGAACTGGTGAAGGTCATGGACTCAGTTCGCATGCTGAAGAAAACTGACGATTCAATCATGAGACCAAATAAAGAAGGCATCGATGAGCCGGTGAAGAACTTGTTCGACAAGATTATCTTCTCAAACCTCATGAGCTAACAGGAAGAACTATGGGAGTTCGCGCTTCACGCTTTGCCAATAGAAGAAGGAAAGATCGGGTGATCGATATCGACATCACCTCTCTTCTTGACGTGCTGACGATTCTCCTCGTGTTTCTTCTTCAGAGTTACAATTCTTCCGGCGTGATCATCAACGTTCCGAATGGAATTGATCTCCCTCGCTCGGCCTCGGAATCTTTAAATAACTTCGGAGTGAACATTCAGGTTTCGCGTACGAATATCTGGGTGGATGATAAGGAAGTGTTGACGGCAGAGACCGCGAATGAAGGTCAGGTATTCGACGAAGGCGGAAGACGAATCGTCCCTCTTTATAATGAGCTGATCAAAATCAAGGAAACCATCAAACTTTCTGAGAAGCTTTCGCCTGAGGCGACAAAGTTCTCCGGGATCGCGAACCTGGTGGTGGATAAGAATCTTAAGTACAGTTACTTAAAACGTGTCATGTATACGGCGGCCTCTGCCGGCTTCAAGGAATTCAAATTCGTCGTGCTCACTGAAGGCAACTGAGTTAGAACTTTATTCTGAAGACCGGTTTATTAGGCCACTGTTTTCCCAATCTTCGCTAAAATCATGAGGTAACTTCTATCAAGGAGAGATCATGAAGTTTTTAGCGGCCCTCGTCCTCGCGACAATTTCTTTCGGTGCCCTCGCTGATCAGTGTGCGTACAACACCATCACTGATGCTATTTCTGCCAAAGGTCTTCTGACTAACAAAGACGTAATTTTCTGGTGCCAGAACTGCTCTCAGAAACCGTCCAACATCAAGCGCGCACGCAGCGCAACCGTCGCTCGTAAAAACGGAACGAACGAAGTGACTGTGACTCTTTCAGACGGAAAAAAAGAGGCGATCGATCTCGCTTACGTTTATGTCCGCACTGCTACTGATATCTTCGCGAACGTTTCTCACCTCGTTGGCTGCGAAAGCACAGGTGCAATGACATTCGTAAAGACCGGTCCGGGTACGCGTAAAGAAGCGCACTTCTATAATGACCACGGCTCGCGCGTTGTTGGCACCAAGGCCCTTGATGAAGACATCAGTGGTCCATGGGCATCGACAATGGAAACGGATAAGACCCGTGTTCCTGCTAACACAAAATAATTTGTTCGAAATGAGAAGGGCCCTGAAAAGGGCCCTTTTTTTATCAGAGTTTTTTAGGATAGAAGTTCATCGGCTGCTTCACCCCGACCTTCCCTCCGCCGAGCGGTTCCGGAAAGCGAATTCCTTTCAGCACACCAATCACACATTTTTTTACATCGGTCGGAAGCTGGGATGAACCATCAATCCCTGCTTCACTCACGTCACCCGTCGCTCCGATCGTGAAATCGAGTTTCACCATACCGGAAGCTTCTTCACCAGTGCGCTCGAGTTCTTTTTGATAGCAGTAGCGGAATTGCGGAAGATTATCGAGAAGAATTCTTCTGATCACATCCGGATCCATGGAACCGAGAACAACTGTTTCGGATGGAATGCCTGCAGTGTAGATTGCTTTTTTTCCGGACAATCCGCCGGCACCTTTCGAAGAACCAAGAACACCCGTTGTTGCGCCGACGAGACTTCCCTGATTGGTCGCAATTTCCGCTTTCTTAATCGGACCCGATCCGGTGCTTACGCCGGAAGCAGTTCCGAGGATATCTGTCCCTCCGCCAGCGCCAGTCGCGCCACGAGTGCGAACGCCGTCGAGGGTTCCGCCCTTCGCGACCATCGTACTTACGGTCGAAGAAAAATCAGCAGAACGATAGACTTCAACCGGGCCAGTGGTTTTGAGACCTGAAGTAGAGAAAGCTGAGGCAGCAGCAGTATTCTGAGTCTTCGTATTATTTTTTGCAGGAGCAAGATTAGTTGCAATTTTATCCGTCGGCTTAGTTACTTTTTCAGTCCCCTGTTTAACGACTTTCTTTTCCTTTGCAGTCTTCTCACCAATATCAGGTTTTTTTGTCTGATCTTTCGTGGTGATCACATCAGGTTTATCCACCACTGGTGGTTTTTCTTTTGCCACGTCTTGTTTGACCGCGGTGACCTGTTGAGTTTCAGCAGGAACTTTCGGCTTATTTTCCGCAGGAGTTTGCGTCACTGTTTTGGTTACTGCCAGAGGCTGCTTGTAAAGAATGGTGGCCAGACGTTCGGGTGCGAGTTCTTCTTTTGACTCGTCTTTAGGAAGTTCGACAAGGTTGAAGCTGACTGAGACTGCGGTAACGAGAATAAAAAAGAACGCGAGATATTTCTGGAACTCAGCATCTCGTTTGAGAATAGGTGCTGCCGCCACTTTCGGAGGGGCAGCAACGTTTCGGACGAAAATCTGGATATCGTTTTTCTGAAGACGAACAAGATCCTGGCCCTGAAGTTCAATCGCATTGCCCACATGGCCTGTATCTTTTTTTCTGTCCGAGAGAAAGAAAACGCCAAAGCCAGGAAGCGTGTGTACGACTGCGCCTCTTCCTTTTACGTCAACGAATGGAAGTTTTTCATTGCGATTGAAGTATGGGAACTCGAGCTCGCGATCTGAGCTCCACCATCCGGAAATGTAATAAGTATTCTTTCCTTCCGGAAGGTAATCAACGCTGAAAATCTGATCCTTGAAAAGGATAATGACTTCCACTGCCTGCTTAGAGGCTTCATAGCGGAAGATTGGATAAATCTGGTCTCTGTCCTCAAAAATATATTCGCTGAACTCGGCCTTTGGATCGGCGGCAAGAGGATAAACTACACTTGGGATCTGATCAGTAACTTCGGGAGCCTTTTGCGGAAGACTCTTCGTCTCAAATGCATTAGGCGCCGTCGGAGGTGCCGTTCTTACTGAAGCGATACCGGCAGCTGGCTCAAGACTATCGAGGACTGGCGGCTGAGCTGCTTTACTTGGGACGTATTTTAAAAGTTCAAATTCAACGTCGGCGAGACGGAATACATCACCCACGCGCATCTCTTTCACGACGACCTTATCGTTGTTGACGTACGTGCCATTGGTGGAATTCATGTCATAGATGACAGCGCGATCTTCGAAGATCTCAAGGATAGAATGGATGGCAGAAATGGATTCGCTGTTAATGATGAGATCACAGCTCTCGGAACGACCAAGAAGGATTCGTCCTTTCGGAAAAACGCCGCCCTTGGCACGAGAATGCTCATTGGTTGGTCTGATTTCAAACAGCGATATGAGTTTGTTCCGATCCAGATCCACGAGGTCCCCTTTCAGATCAGCGGATAACTTCCACTGCTTTTCTCATTTCTTTATTAAAGTTCGTTCTCTCCGGGAGCTTATTGCGAAATTCATTGCGTGCGCGAGGGTTAATGGAAAGATCACCTGGAGACCCTGCCTCACCTTCTACGCCAATTTCATCGAAGTCAAACTTTTCAAACTTCTTGTATTCGTACCGCACTTTCTTTTTCCCATCCTGAGCATGTGCGCCGAATGAAAAAACCAGAATGACGGCCAGGATATATTTCATTGTTTTTCTCCAAGATAATTTTCGACTGTCCCGTAGTACTTCGAAAGAGCGGAGGACTTCGGTTTTTGAACGCTTTCAAAAACTTTCACTGCCTCATTTGCCTTGCCGAGTTTTTTCAAAGTCACTGCGAGGTTAAGACCAATATCAGCACGAGACCACTGGCCATCCGGGATTTGCTGGAAGTGTTCCCAGGCCTTGTTATAATCGGACATAAGGAAGTAAACATTCGCGACTGAGTTTCGAAGATCAACGTCGTTGGGCGAAGATTCAAGAAGACCATTCAGGATAGGCAGCGCAGGTTCGGCGAGCCCGTAGATGAGATAGAGCTTCGCGAGATTGTATCTCGGTGTCTTGGCAAACTTTGAGGCCTTGTTGGCACGCTCGAAGGCAATGAGCGCTTTCTGATCCTGATCCATCCGTGAGTACATGACACCTATGTTATTGAGGGCCGGCACGTAGTCCGCCTTCACTTCGAGAGCTTTGTTATAAAAGAGAAGTGCCTTGCGATAAGATCCCTGATTGAGGTGACAGTTGGCCACCTGGTTCCAGTAAGCCGCGACCTTCTGATATTTCTGGAAATACTTTGCAGCTACCGCAAAGGCATTGTTGAAGTCTCCCCGTGAACAACGAAGTGAGATTTCCATCAATGGATCATTTCCTTCTGCCATCTCCGCTATTTCTTCGGCAGTATAGCGATCAAGAGTTTCATCCTGAAGTGCCGGATTCATCGTGGCAGTCGAGCTTGCGTAGAAATCTTTCACTTCGGTATTCTTCAGAGCCTTCTCTTTCTTGAAAGACTGGTTAGAAACTTTAGCGGGTGCTTCCTTATGCCTTTCTTCTGTCTTCTTAGAAGAAGAACAGGCAACCAGGAACGCGAGAAGGAGGAATTGAGTTTTCATCGCTGACCTCCGCGGTCCATGAGCACGACGGTCTTGGTTGAGACGAAGCGCTTAAATCCTTCGAGTCTGCCGTAGAGAACAGCATAGTTCGCCGGAGAAAGAATCTTGTTTTCCATGATGAGCTTCTTCACGTCACTTCTGTGTTTTCTGGCGTTAGCAAGAATAGGTCCGTACACATCTCCCATCGCTTTCTGGAAGCTCGCCACGTACTCGGGAGATTTCCCTTCGGGAGAAAAGCCCTTAAGCTCTTCGCCGAAAGTTTCGTAGGCCTCAATCATCAGGCGATATCCTTCAACAATGCCCTTGCCTGAACCAAGTTTTTGAATCGTAGTCACTTCATTGGTGAGCTGGTCGAGAATCTTGAGCTTTGCTTTGACTGCAGTGTTGAATTCATTTTCAGGGAAGTGAAGTGTGATTTCACTCTCCTGAGTTTTGAGATTCCGAACGCGTCCCATGATTTTTTCCGCCATGAGATCAAGTCCTTCCACCGGAACTTCAATCTTCTTAGCGCGGGCCTCTTCGAAATACTTACGCTGCTTCTCCTCAAGTTCTTTCGCGTCTCCCGTGTTTCCGACTTTCAGATGTTCTTTGCGAAGATCTTCCATCGGGCGGATAAGGAGCGCGTGATTCTTCGGATCAGCTTCAAGTTCTTTCAGCATGCTTTCATAAGTGTCCCAGCGTCCGGCCTTGGCGACATCTTTCATGAGTTCCAGAGTGACATCCGTCATCACACCAGGAGTGATATTACACTGGCGTCCGTAATTGCGAATCTCGATTGCTTTATCAAGTTCATTATTTGAAAGGGCAATAAAGACAGCGTTCTTGAAGGCCACCACTTTGTTGTTCGAAGTCTCCTTACAGAGTTTTGAGAAAACCCGGTAAGAAAGATCCGCGGATTGTGAAAAGTGCTGCCGAAGGAAAAGTCCACCGGCGATGGAGAGAAAGGAGTCCGCAAATTTTGCGACGTCCGCTGCTTCCATGTCCTTGGCCGCGGTCACTGCCCACTGATAACCCTGACCAACTTCGTTCATCTCATAATAAAGAGCAGCGAGGTTGTAGGCCGCATTCGTTCTTGCTTTTGGCGTGCTGTCAGCGTCGTTATAAATTTGATGATAGCCCTTGAGAGCGGTGGTCTTGTCACCTTTTTCGAGCGACTGCTGAACGCCTTCAATCTGAATACGGGTCATGAGACCACGAAGAGCATCAGCATACTTTTTAGAAACTTTGTATTTTCCGTTATTGATGTCGGCGACATAGGCCTTCACTTTCGCGTAATCTTTTTTCTTCCGGTAATGCTCCATCACCTTGGCGAGCATTCCTTCCTGTGTTTCAAAATCACTCGGGAAGTTAGCTGCGAATTTTTCCATCGTCTCTTCGGCTTCATCTACTTCGCCCTTATCAAACTGCGTGTTGAAGAGCTTCACGAAGATCGTTTTAGCACGATCACTTTTCGTGTCGACGGAAAGATAACGGGTGTAGACCGCGAGATAATATTTTTCTGCAGTCGCCTGATTGAGGCCCGGCTGACCGAGAGAAGAAAGCATGCCCTCAAGGTTCTGAGAAACAAGTTTTTTCTCATTGTTGGCAAACGCAGCATCGAAAGACTTCACGTAATAGCCAAGTGCTTTGCCAAACTGTGAAGCAGCGTAAGCGGTCTCCGCTTGATAGAACATCTTCTCCGCTTTTTCTTTTGGATTGAGCTGCTGAGAAAGATCAAAGTAAGCGATCGCCTCGCGGGACTTCTGCGCTTTCACCTTTGGCACATTTGAGTAGGTGGATGATGCAGTCGCCTTCTGAAGTTCGGCCGCCTTCTTGTTCACGTGATAAGAGAGGCGCTTGAAATCATCTTCTTCAAGCGGTGATTCCTTGTGAAGTTTCACGAGCTCCTGACACACCTGAAGGTGCTGTGGGATCTTGTTGTACTTATCAAAGAGATCAAGCTGCGCGAGATAGATCGCGATCTTTCTTCCGCGATCCTGTTCTTTTTTCGCGGCCTCTTCAAGAAGCGACTCTGCCTGAGCAAAGCGTCCCTGAGAAACAATCATGTTGGCAATCTTCACGAACTGCTCGGTGTAATTGATTCCGTGAGATTCATAGAATCTGACCGCATCATCGAGGCGGCCGGCATCGACATAAAACACGCCGATGTCACGTTCCACCTGATGTCTCATGTCGATGTACTTTGAGTTTCCACTTTTCTCGTGGACCTGAAGCATGAGCGAGATGGCCTTGTCGTAACGATGAGTCCGGTAGTAAGCCCAGGCGAGATTGAAAGAATCTTTCGTCCACCATTTCTCATCCAGCTGACCGATCGATGCCTCATAAAGAGGAACTGCCGCTTTATAATTGTGGTCGTTGAAGTAATAGTCAGCGAGAGCAAGCTGTGATTTAGCGTTGAGTTTCTTGTCGCCGCCGCCTTTGTGAGCGGTCGCGAGCTTGAAATATTTCTGGGCCTCAGCGTGGTTACCGAGTTCTTTATTATTGTAAGCAAGAATGTAATAGACTTCCGCGATCCCCTTGTAATTCGGGTGCTTCTTCACAATAAGGTAAGCCGATTTGTTCGCGTCGCTGAAAAACCTGGATGATCTTTTAAAGAAGTCCGACTTATCCATGTCTTTTCTTTTTTCAGGGTCAATCGCAAGAAATTTTTCATTCTCCTGCTCACGCCAGAGACGTGCTTTCTCGAGATTCAATTCCGAGATACGAAGAAGGATGTTCGGATCGCGGTAATCCTGCTGGCGGGCGAGTCGGGAGACTTCCGCCAGCTCTTCATCAACGATGCCGATGATTTTTGAGCGGCGATCATCAAGGCTAAGCTTCTGAGCGAATGCAGTACTAACAAAAAGAAGAAGGAAGAAATACTTCAGCATTCAGACCTCAGGGCAAAAACGTAATCTCCAAGCTCATCCGCCCAGAACTCACCATTGAAGTTCCAGAAGTACTGCTTGTCGTTTCTTTCAATGTATTTGACGTCACCGCGTTTTCTGCCGGTTTCAACATCTGTACGATAAAGTTGTTCTTTTCTCTGCGCGAGAACTTCGAGCTTGATGTAACTCATTCCCTGGAAGGCAGAGTAAAGCTCGCCATATTTCCCGACGAGACCAGCGCGGACGTAGGCGCCGATGATTGTGCGATACTCGTCAAGCACAGTTTGAATATTCCTGATGAGATTTGCTCTCATGCTTGAATTCGACTTCTTTCTGAGAACGTTATACTCACGAAGCGCGCCCCGGAGTGCACCTTTCAATTCAATATAAGCACCATCTTTCTGAATCGAGCGAAGGGCAGTGTCGAGAATCTGTAGTTCAGATTGCTTGCCTTCTTCGTGTGCCGCCATGAGGTCATAATAACGACGGTAATTTTTCCCGGAACCAATGAGGAAATTTCTCAGAGCACGGGAAGGTTCGAGTAGTTCATTATAAAAGCCATCAACCGTTCTCTTCGCATCATCATACAGACACATCTTCATGAAAGTGAGTGCACGAAGCACTTCCACTTCCGGCTTGAAGATAAAGTCGAACACTGGTGCCTTATAAGAGACGAGCTTACCAAGTGTGCGGTTGTAATTTTTCAGGTAATAGCTGGTCCAGGCCTCCTCGAAAAGAATATCCGGCCAGACAAAAGAGTCTTTTGAGATATCGAGGTAGTTAAGCTCAGCTTTGCTATAGGCACGCTGACCAAACTGCACACGAGCAATGCCCGCGAGACAGTAATCACGGTTAATCTCAAGCTGCTCTTTCTGCGGTCCGAATTCAGCTTTTCCAAGCCGGCTTTGCGAGGCGGAGGCACAATCACGATAAGCATCCTCAGCGGCATTTTCATTACCAAGCTGAGCATGGAGAGCCGCCTTCATGTTAGCAGCAAACGGAAACGCAGGATTGCTTTCTTTAATACTCGAAATTTCTCTCAGGGCCTCTTCGTTGCGACCCCGCTTCATCAGGTGTTTTGCAAGGATGTAGCGAACATTACTTGAGCGCGAGTGACGAAGCACTTCTTCCGGAAGTGTTTCAAATGGCTTCACTCCCGTCATGGAAAGAATTTTATCAAGAGCGTCTTCAAGTTCTCCATCGAGTGAAGCATTGTTTCTTACGAGATAGTCCTTCATCCACGGAACGACAGAGTAGTAATGCCCGTCTCTCACCAATTCGATGATCGTGCGGCGATACCCGGAAAGTGAGATGGAACCGTTTCCGTAATTTTTTCCCGCGGATTCATACGACGCAAGCGCCGGAAGCGAGATGAGAATAACGAGGAGAAAATATTTCGAGAACATCCGTGTTCCCCTTTTTAAATCAATTTTAGAAACCGTAATTCAGGCCAAGGGCGACGTCATAATTGTTGAACCAGTCTTTTTTCTTCTGAATCGTTCCGGAAGTCTGCGGTTTACCATAGCGGTCCGCCTGCCAGTTCATCCCGGTGAAATCCAGACGAAAGCTCCAGTGCTGGTCAATGTAGAAGCGCATGCCAGTGGTCCAGAGAATCCCCATCGATGTTTCGGAAGTAAGAGTGCTATCGGTCTGTTTCACGAAACGCGCGCGGTTGTCCTGAGTTGTAATGTTGGTGAGACCGGCACCAAAAAGCCAGTCATAGTAGAAGATCTTGTTGAAGGTGTTGATCTTCGAATAGAACGGAGACCACATCACCATCGCGCCAATGTTGGTGTCGACTTTCCGGTAAAACGGAACCGTGCCCTGATCGCGAATGCCTTTTGCAGTGTTGTTTTCATTGCCCATGCTTTTTCCGTACATGAGCTCGATGCCCCAGTCTTCGCGGAAGAAGTAACCGACGCGACCGGAAACTCCGTAAGCATCGATGAAAGCACCACTTAAAGTCTTCCCTGCGTTCCCGCCGATGTAGACCTGTCCGTCTTTCCGAAATTTCCGGTTTTGTAGAACGTAGATTTCTTTGTCCTTATCAAGCCAGGAGAAATTGTAGAGGGATGATTCGGCGGCCATCACCATGGTCGACATGATGAGCGAGAACAGAACGAAAAACATTTTGGTCATAGTCTCTTCACTTGTTGTTACTTATAAAAAAAGTGTAACACGCACAGGAAGAGGCGCAAGTGTTCGGATTATCGAGGGCAAATATCACCATATGAACACTGACTGCAGTGATCAGTTTTCGTTGTCCATGGTTCATTTTGCGAACGCCAGACGGTGAAGAGTTCGCGCTGAACTGTTTCCCAATTCACGGTGAGATTTAAAAACTTCTGTTCATCCACAAAGCATAGCTTGGTTTCGATACTATCTTCGCGCGGAACGATTCCCAGAACGTAGAGGGCATAAGCATAAGCTTTCAATTGAACCCAATAATGGGTGAGATTTTCCTGAGTGTTTTTCCCGGTTTTAAAGTCCCAGATCTCAGCTGGCATTCCTGTTTTCTTCGGAATGAGGAGCAGATCGGGAATCCCGGAAATCATGAAATTATAAAATCTGAACTTGAGCGGCTTCTCCGAAACAAAATCATAATTGCTGCGGAATGATTCCATTGCCCCTACCGCCCATTGGAGAGGCTTCTTATGTTCACCATCAAAATGCTCGCGCGGAATCACAAAATTTCTTTGAATCGCAGTGGAGAGAATTTCGTGAATAAGCGTTCCCCGTGAAGCGGATGACTTAAACACCGGCTCTTCAGTTTCTTCGTCCTCTTCGAGATCAAAAAACTTCCGCTTACCCGCAGTGAGCTTCAATACGTTCTCAAAATAAAATTTTCTCGGGCAATCCACGAGTGAGTTCAGTCGCGTGACCGACAGCTCTCCCATGATGGCAAGCTCCGTGGCGCCTTCACCCTTATCAATGATCCCGACTGGGTCATGGAAAAACAGCGGAAGTTTGGGTTGTGATTTCCCTTTGAGAACAGAGGCCACGTCGAAATCGGTGAGCTTCTTATAATGAATTTTGTCTTTGAACTCAATAGTATTTCCCTGGGCTTCCCACGCAGAAAGACCATTGATCCAGGAGTCACCGCTGATCGAAAATGCTTCGCCCGGCATATTGAGCTTCACCCACGAGAGTTTATTCTCAGCTCTTGTCGCTGCCACATAAAAGAGACGCTTGGTTTCAGAGAAATTTTTGTAAGCACGAATTTCCTTTTCATAAACATAAAAAGGCGACTCGCGTTTATCTCTGAGAGAAAGATCAAAGTACCAGCTGAAACTTCCGGGCATATTGCCGAAGAAAGACCCGCTGTTCTGATCACGGCCGTTGGTATAGATGCCACCGAGATAAACTGTTTCGAATTCAAGACCCTTTGAGGCGTGCGCGGACATGATCTGCACAAGATGCGAATTCTCTCCCGAGCGGAGCTCCATACTGATACGTTCATTGTCGCCACTGCCGATCTGGATGAGAATGCTTTCCGGATCCTGATGGTAAATCGCAGACAATGTCTCAATCACTTCCATGTTGATATCGGCATTCTCATTCGTGATGCCAAGTGAATGAATGAATTTCCGGAACGCAGGAAGTAGTCCCCAATAGGAAAGGTCACGATCAAAATTTTCCAGAAGCTTATCAAGGGCATCGCGCTTGATTCCCAGAACATTCAGATAAGATTCCAGGAGAAAGAGCGGATAACGTGTTTTGGTTTTTGGATTGGTATCGAATTGTCTTTTTAAGAGGGTGAGGAAAATTCCCATCATGGGATCATCGAGAAGGTCCGTCTTGAACTGAGCAGTGAAACCGACTTTCTTTTCCATGAGAGCACGAATGAGCTCAGCACTTGGTTTGAGCTTACTATAGAGGATCGTCACGACGTCGGCTGGTCTTTTGCTCAAATCTCTGACGATGGCATCTGCAATGATCTGGGATTCCAGACGATTGATTTTCTCCGTGCTGAATTTGTCTTCTTCTTCATTCCACTCAAGATCAAGTTCGAGAATATCAATGCTGCCCGTACCCGATGGCTTTTTATCGTCAGGGACTTTCTGGTCTTCGGGAGAAACCGTGAACGGATCGAGTCCTTCAAAGTCCTGACCCAGAGGAAGAATCGTGCGGAAGAGAGAATTGTTGAACTGGATAATTCCCGGAAGAGAGCGATAGTTATTCGCAAGACTTCTCGTCACCGGAACAAGCTCTCCGCAATCCTGGAAAACCGACAGCTCACCCCCGCGGAAGCCGTAGATCGCCTGCTTGGCGTCTCCTACGCAGAAGAGCCTGCGGTAATCTTCTCCGATAAGACCCTGGATGATTTTAAACTGAAGGGCAGAAGTATCCTGGAATTCATCAACGATGAAATACGAGAATGCTTTTTGAATGCGTTCTCTTACTGCTTTATCTTCAAGTCCCTGCGCCACGAGATAGGCAATATCACCGAAGGTGACGCCGAGATTCGGGTCAAGATTCTCATCGATGTAGAAAAAGAGTTCACGACAGACTTTGATCCACGGGACGATCTTGGCGTCGTAGTTTTCAACGTAATCTTTAACGACTTCGTACCAGTCGGCAGTCCAGTCCCGCAGGGCCTTCATCCCTTCATGCGCGAGAGCATGAGCTTCATCTTTTTTGGCGGCGGTGGATTCGCCCCGGAGCTGCCCTTTCTCTATGAAAATCTGCGAATAAATATTCAGCTTATCCACAGAATCCACAACCGGCAGACCGGTGGCCTGGAGTTTCTGGGCAAATGTCTCGAACGCACTTAACTTATCCGAAGGAAGTTCGAGAGAATGAATTTTCAACAAGGCCTGGTCGATTTTCTGAAGGTCAAAAGACTTTTTCAGAAGCTGGGGCAAATGCTCAGGTCGTGAATCTTCGAGAGAGAAATTCTTCCACTGAAGGCGCAGACCAGGATCATTGAAGATGCGGCTAAAGGCAGTGAGAAGGTCTTGTTTCTGACGAATAATAATGTCAGCGACATCTCTCGAAATCTTGCTTCCTCTTTCCTCAAACCACTGATCAAGAAGTTCAGTCACCTGATCGATTCTTTCCGTCTCAAAAATAATATCGGCTTCGGTTGAGAGACCCGGAAAATATCCTTGCGTGATGAGCTTGCGGCAGAACCCATCAATGGTGGTTACGGTGAGAAGAGGAATGGATTCATTGGCGGTTTGCCAGAGTTCTACATCCTCATTTGCTTTTTTAGCGATGCCCTGGATTCTTTCCGAAAGCCTGATGCTCATTTCACCTGCGGCCTTCTTGGTGAAAGTCATCATCACAACCTGAGAGAATTTCTCGCGGATAAATTCTTCGAAAGTTCCCTTCGGAGATTTCTTCCAGTCACTAATCCATTTTTTGGTGAGATAAACAATATGCTCGACGAGAACAAAGGTTTTCCCGGAGCCTGCGCCGGCACGAAGGAGAACGCCTCCTTCATGTTCAATCGCGAGTAATTGTTCTGCGTTCGGTGTTCTTTCACTCATGATTCACCACCGTTTTCACGCAGACTTTGTTGAGCTCACAGAAATTGCAGACTTTATCTTTTCGCGGTTGGGCCACGAAATTTTTCTCGGAACGGATAGCAAGAGCAAGACTCTGCATCTTCTCTCCGGCTTCCCGGAAGAGCTCACGAAAATCCGTTTTGGGTTTCCCTTGCGTACAAAGCTTCTGAGCACGAAGAGCTTTTTCCACTTCCGGTGAAGAATGAAAAAGATTGGACTCTACTGGTTTATCGAGGGAAACAAATCCCATGATGATGTCTTTCTTCGCAAAGTCTTTTTGAGAGATCGATGCCGCTTTGGCATAGGCCCAAAGCTGGAGACTTTGAAGTGTCTCAATCTCTTTGTTTGTTGAGCCCGCACCTTTGGTGGATTTAAAATCCAGAAGAATGATGTAGCGATCACTAATACCAAGGCAATCGATCTTCCCTTTCATCCGGTAATCTTCGGTGAAATCAAACTCTTCTTCCGGATGCCAGGTGATTGTTTCCCCAAGTCCTTCAGAAAGCTTTTCAAGGAAGAGGATACCGTTCATCGAACGATGATTAAAAAGAAGTTCCCACTCAAGATACGCCTCTCCGGGAAGTTCCAGATCATTTTCCCGGATGTATTCATCCATCACTCTCCGGGTGAGAGCGGGAACATCGTCATGGGTTAGTTTTTCTTTGAGGTAGAGCTCAATGATCCGGTGAGAAATTGAACCGGAGGTCAGCGAATCAAAATCCTGTTCAAGTGCCACAGAAGGAAAAACTTTATCGACGTAGCT
>JBJMLZ010000037.1:0-33465 GCA_045805035.1 Bacteriovoracaceae bacterium | reverse complement strand
GATGAAAGTTTCGCACGAAAACTCGAATGAAAAACGCTGCGTTTTAATAACCGGATGTGCGAAGACAATCGTTGAATCAATCACCAGATTCTGGTGTGGCTCAAACTGTGCCCACTTGCCGTCTTTCTCCACGCGAACCGTATCGAGAATAACCAGGAACTTTTTTGATTTATTGAGATTTTTGATTCCGGTTTCTTTCAGAAGAAACACAAATGAAGCACCGGAGCCGTCCATGATCGGAACTTCTGGACCATCGATTTCAATAAGGCAGTTATTGATACCGAGACCATAAAGAGTGCCGAGAAGATGTTCAACGGTATGAATAGCACCCGAACCTGAACCAAGTGTCGTTGCGTTTTCTGTCGTTCCTACCGTGAGAGCATTGGCCGTCATTGGTTGGGAATTAGCAATATCAGTTCGGATGAATTGGATCCCAAAGTCTGCTTCAGCAGGGATGAGCTTCATGGTCACTTTACGACCAGAGTGAAGACCGATCCCGGTCACTTTCACATCTTTAGCCAGGGTCCTTTGATTTATCATTCTAACCTTTCAATAAGTCGAGCAAGTCATTCAATAATAAACGAATTTTATGAGTTTGTACGAGAGAAAATTGTGCTGTATGTAGTAAGCCTGACTAGCTTCGTCAAGAAACATGAGTCGTTGCTGTTTCTGAAAGCACACGTCCGCGGGGCGTGCGAAGGATAAGGCCTTGCTTTAACAGATATGGCTCGTACACTTCTTCGATCGTTTGCTTGTCTTCACCGAGAGTCGCAGACAGTGCTTCAATCCCGACCGGACCTCCGGAATAGTAGTTTTTCATGACGGTCAAAATTTTCCGGTCCATTGAGTCGAGTCCGAGATGATCAATATCGAGAAGGTTCAGCGCCGCCTCTACTTCTTTCATTCCCACCGCAGCTGTGCCATTTACCAGGGCAAAATCCCGCACTCTTCTGAGAATGCGATTCGCGATTCGCGGAGTTCCGCGCGAGCGTTTAGCGATTTCATTTTTTGATTCCGTGTTGAGACTAATCGCCATTTTCTTAGCGTTGTTCAGAATGATTTCTGCAATTTTTTCCGGTTCGTAGTAATCGAAATTCAAGTGAGCGGTGAAGCGATCCCGCAGAGGATTTGAAAGAAGTCCGGAGCGAGTAGTAGCGCCAATGAGAGTGAAAGGCATGAGATCAATCTGCATTGTGCGCGCAGAAGCACCCTGGCCAATCAGAATATCAAGTCGGAAATCCTCCATTGCTGAATAAAGAATTTCTTCCACAGTGATGTGCATGCGATGAATTTCATCGATGAAGAGAACGTCGCGCGCTTTCATGTTGGTGAGAACGGCAGCGAGATCGCCTTTCTTTTCAATCGCAGGACCGGAAACCACGTGAAGTTCTGAGCCAAGGGCCCTCGCGATCAACATCGCGAGAGATGTTTTTCCAAGACCTGGAGGTCCGGAAAGAAGAACATGGTCCATCGCCGCTTTTCGAACAAGAGCGGACTTCACCATGAGATCAATGTTATCGACGACCTTTTTCTGGCCGATGAATTCGGAAAAATTTTGCGGACGAAGTTGTGCTTCCTGCTCTCTTTCAGAATGAGTTATGTCACCACCAAGTACGCGTTCCATAAATTACCTGAGCTCTTTCAGAATGAGCTTTAAGAGCTCTTCCGGTTTGGTGACATTGGCCATGTGTTTTTGAATCATAGGAAGTACGTCCTGGTCCTTGAAGCCAAGGCCCTGGCAAGCAGCGAGAGTTTCTTTCACAAGGAATGCATCAAGCTTATCTTCTTTGACTTTCGCGCCTGCTTTCACAGGCCTTTCTTTCGTGACCATGCCGACTTCAAGCTTCGTTACTTTTTCTTTGAGAGAAAGAATGATTTGCTCGGCACTTTTCTTACCCACACCTGGAGCTGACTTCAGAACATCGACATTCTCGAGAGTAATCGCAGTAATGATCTGAGACATCCCAAGATGCGAGACGAGAGCAAAAGCAGATTTCGGGCCGATCCCATTCACGCTCAAAAGCATTTCAAAGAATTTTTTATCGTCAGCCGTCTCAAAACCAAAAAGGCTTTGAGCGTCTTCCCGGATGATATGCGAAATAAAAAGTGCGGTGTCCTTATTCGGCACAAGTGGAGTTGCAGTGTGCACTTCATAACCCACGCCTTGAGCAGTGAGGATAATGGATTTTTGTGAGTCCGAATAAATCACAGTTCCGGAAACATATCCGATCATACGGCAGGTTCCTTAATTCGATGAGAAAGTGCAGCGGCAAGGCCAGTGCCTTTCGATTTTGTGGATCTTTTCTTTTTTTCAACCGGTAAGCGAAGCACATCGCGATTCAGAAGATGGCAGAGAGCAATGGCACAAGCATCACTTTCATCGTGTGTTCTGAACTCAGAAATTCCCAGATATTGTTTCAGGAATTTTTGAATTCCTTCTTTGTCGGCGTGACCGTGACCAGTGACGGTTGCCTTTACGAGATTCGGTGAATACTCAAAAATCTTTTCGTGATAATCGCGCGAAAGGGCCGCGAGCATTGCTCCACGAGATTGTGCGAGTTTTGAGAGAGCATCCGGGCTCTTCACGTAAATCAGAGATTCGAGCGCGATTTCGTCCGGAGAGAATTGCGAAAGTAGTTTTTCGGTTTGCCCGAAAATGTCCTTTACCCTGTGCAGAAACTCAACCTTGCCATCAAACTTCAAAATACCTGACGTGAGATAGGAAATTTTTCTGCCCTCTTTTTTTAAGAGTGCATAACCCGCAGTGACAGAACCTGGATCGATGGCCAAGACAATCAAAAAAATTTCCTGTGTGATGTTAAAAAGATTGTACCTAAAGAATTCTGACGGCGTCTAGTTACTCGCCCGGCCCTTGAGATAATTTCCGACGTAAAACACGAGAGAACCGAGAACAAGTTGAATGAGCTCTAACTGTCCGTAATCTCCATTTTTGATTCCGGAAAAAAAGCAGAGACCTACGGCGGTAAGACCGAAGAGCTGCATGCCCAGACCGAGATAAAAAAGTGATCGCATGCTTCAGAGATACTAAACAGAATCGAAATAAGAAAGGACTTTTTGACCACCGGATTCTATATTTAACAGCATATTTATGACTGCACTAATCCTCTCTGCCAAACCCTGTGTTGAAACCGTCAAAGTAGATTTGAAAAAGCGCTGTGATTCGCTGAAAGCACGCGGCTGTACTCCGGCAATGAGTGTCGTGCTGGTTGGTGATAATCCAGCTTCACTTAGCTACATCAAAAACAAGAAAAAACTTTGCGAAGAAGTGGGAGCAAAGTTCACGCTTCATCAATTATCACCGGGAATTTCTTCGGAAGACTTTCTCAAAACAGTTCAGGGTTTAAACAATGATCCTGCGACTCACGGGATAATCATTCAGCTTCCCGTCACCGACCAACTGGCAGTGCTCGATCTTCCTCAGCTCGTGATTCCCTCAAAGGACATTGATGGTTTTCACGGAGAAAATACCCGGAAGCTTTTTGAGGGATCCACAGACATGAAGTTACTCCTTCCGTGTACTCCCAAAGGTGTCGTGAATCTTCTGAAGTACTACGGCCATGACGTTGCCGGAAAACACGTCGTGATTCTTGGCAGAAGTCTTATCGTCGGCAAACCTCTTTCACTTCTCCTCACCAATCTCAATGCGACGGTAACTCTGGCGCACTCAAAGACAAAAAATCTCGAACAATTTACGAAAACCGCAGACATTGTGGTGGCGGCCATCGGCAGAGGCCATTTTCTCGACCGTACATATTTTGATCCCAATCGAAATACGGTTGTGATTGATGTGGGTATGAACAGTCTCAACGGAAAACTTGTGGGAGACGTTCACACCGAAGATGTGAAGGATGTTGTCCGGGCCATCAGTCCGGTTCCAGGTGGAGTCGGGCCAATGACGGTACTCAGTCTCATTGAAAACCTCATCACTGCCACTGAAAAACAATTAAAAGGATAATATGACCCAGCTTTTCAGAACCAGTCTCTATGATGAACACGTCAAACTCGGAGGCAAGATCGTTCCTTTCGCAGGATGGGAAATGCCGGTTCAGTACAAGGGCGTGAAAGACGAAGTTCTCGCGGTCAGACATAATATCGGCGTGTTCGATGTCAGTCACATGGGCGAATTTTTTATCGAAGGAAAAGACGCCGAGAAATTTGCAGATTATCTCGTGACGAACGATATTTTGAATGCTCCTCAAGGCAAGGCGATTTACTCTCCCCTTTGTCGCGAGAACGGAACCGTGGTGGACGACCTGATCGTTTACAAGATGAAACCGGGCAAAGTCATGATCTGCGTGAATGCTTCGAATATTGATAAGGACTTCAACTGGATGAAGTCACATCATAAGAACTTTGACTGCACATTCGTAAATAAGTCGAATGAGTTTTCGCTACTCGCACTTCAGGGGCCACAATCGTACTCAACTCTCAAGCCACTCCTGAAAGATCTTCCTGAAATCGAATATTACTCGGTCTACGAAACAACATTCGGGAGTCACCCGGTGATCATCGCGAGAACCGGTTACACCGGTGAAGATGGATTTGAAATTTTCGGATCACATGCGGCCATCAAAGAAATCTGGAAAAAATTGATGGATGCGGGAGTGACACCTTGTGGACTTGCTGCACGCGACGTTCTTCGCCTGGAAGTTTGTTATCCTTTATATGGACACGAATTGACCGATGAAGTGAATCCTTTTGACGCAGGACTCGCATGGACGGTGAAACTCACAAAAACAAATTTTGTTGGCAAAGAAGCGCTCACACCAAAACCCGCCAAATATAAATTAGTGAAGTTGATCCTGGATAAAGGCATTCCGAGAGAAAATTATCCGGTGATGGATTCACAGGGCAAAGTTATCGGTTCAGTCACCAGCGGAACAATGTCAGTCATGACTGGAAAAGGAATTGCACTGGCCCGTATTGAAATTGATAAAGCCCCGAAGGATGAAGTATTTAATATCGATATTCGCCAGAAGGCCTATCCCGCACAACTCACGAAAAAAGCATTCGTAACCGGAGGACATAAATAATGAGCACCAGCATTCCTGCAAATCTGAAATATACAAAAGAACACGAGTGGGCGCTCGTTGAGGGTGACACTGTAACTGTTGGTATTACCGATTTCGCGCAATCTGCTTTGGGCGATATCGTGTTTCTTGAGGTTCCTGATGTCGGATCTGAGCTCAAAGTTGGAAATACTTTTGGTGTCGTAGAATCGATTAAATCTGTTTCAGATCTTTATGCGCCAGTGAGCGGAGAAGTTGTTGCAAAAAATAGCGACCTCGAAGGTTCGCCTGAAAAAATTAATTCAGATGCGTACGGATCGTGGCTCATCAAAGTCAAGGTCAAAAACACCGCTGATCTCAATAATCTTTTAACGGCACAGCAGTATCAGGATTTTTGCAATAGCTCTCACTAAATATTCATGATCGCCACCAATGAATTTTGGTGGCGATTTCTTTCTCTGCTTCAGATATTTATTTAGTAAAAACTCAATCTGCGGCCACTTCAAAATTTCATTCTAAAATTTTTTCTTCATCATCAAATGTATCTTTACGAACTTTGGAGTTTTGATGATACTCGCTCTCCCAAGTCATACAGTTAGAGCGAAGGAAAAGTTGAAAATGGAATCCATCCAGCTTCTGAATACTGCAATCATCAAAAGCAAAGAAAAAAAACTCAACCAGTCCTTCGAAGATCGCCTGAACCAAGTTTGTAATTCACCAGTGATTGAAGTCTTAAATAAAAGTATCAGCCAGTACGCTGAAACTCAGAAAATTTCCCGTGATCAGGCCGCACTTCAGGTCATTGAAGCAATCAGAGAATTAGATTCTATCTGGAACGATTATGTCGTGATGGAAGGGATCGACAGACTCAAGTCAATGCTTCGTACTTCTCACTAAGATTTAACTACAAAGCCCCATTCGATAGTAGCAAGCCCACCCTTGAGAAGATCCTTTGGTGGATTCGGAAATGGTCCTGCCTGATTGAACGATTCAATCGCAGCATCGTCGAGTTCTCTGACTCCGGAAGTTCCCAGAATTTTCACGCCAACAATCTCGCCCTTTGCATTGAGCGTGACTTGAAGTGAGGTGATGAGATCATCACTGGCAGGAAGACGACGACCGGAGCGAAAAATGGCATTGGCCTTCTCATGAAGAGAATTTCCCCAGAACTGCTCAAGCTTCTGACGAATGCGATGAAAGAATCCGTAGTGCTTATATTCAACCGTGTTGAGGTGAGTGAAGTCACCGAGAGCTACTTCTTCTACGTAATCATTCGTAGCTGAAAGCCCATTCGAATTCAGATCACCATTCTCGAGGCCGGCCGAGGCCGGAGCGCGATTAGGTTGGGCGGGAGCAAAATCGCTGGCAGTCATTCCGACATCAGAAAGTTTCAGGTCTTTCAGGGATCTTTTTTCTGCTTTCGGAGTTTGCTGTGCTTTAGGCGCTTCAGTCTGAGTGTAAGTGGCATTGCCTTTTCCGGCATTCTGGAATGAAGCTACTTTTTTTGCCAATGTCTCGCGATCAAAGCTTCTGTCTTTGTCGCTGAGGAAGGCCTCATTTTTCGGTTTCTCGCTTGAAGCTGAACCTTCCGATTGAACAATTTGTTTTTTCTGAATGCTTGCGATGTTTGCCAGAGAGTCAGGAGTGAAATTTACTTTGATGGTTTTAGTGATCGTGAGATCACTCTTAGAAATATGATCGCGTAGCTGAATAGTCATCACGACGGCGTGAAGGACAAATGCCGCCAGAAGAAAATATTGAAAGGTTTTGCGATCAAGGACCATAGGACCTCCACAGAAGTCCTATCGGCATTTTCCAAAAATTCTTACTGGTTTCGGAAGTAGTCGTCGTCCTCGGTGGTACTTGTTTCTGTCGAACCTGGAGTTTGATCAAAGGAGTCAGGTCCAGACTCAGGATTTGAGCCCTCTACGAATGCTTCCATAAAGCCGCCTGTTCCTCCCGGAGGAATGACTTTACCCGTTTCCTTGTTGATCATTACCTGAGTGATTCCTTCAGGGACATCAAATTCAGGAGCGCCGTATTTGGGAATCGCCTGTTCCATGTAATCAATCCACATCGGTAGTGCGGCCCTTGTTCCAGTTTCTCCGTAACCCATAGGGCGGTTATCATCAAAACCTAACCAGGCGCCCGCGACGATGGTGTCAGTGAAGCCCACAAAAAGTGCATCGACATAATTGCTGGTGGTCCCGGTTTTTCCGCCGATATTTGTCCCGAGTCTCTGAGAGGCAGCAGCTCCGGTTCCATAAATCGTTACTCCGCGAAGAAGATTCGTCATGATGTACGCCAGACGATGGTCATACACGTGAGAACTATCGAGATTCGCCATAAACGGATTTCCCGCAGGTTTTGTTTCTTCACCTGCTGCAGGTGGGGTTTCAGTGGCCTCAGCTGGTTTTGGAGGTTCGGCCTTCCAGGCCGAATCAGCTGCAGGAAGAGGATAAGATTTTCCCGTGCGATCCTTGATCGAAGTCACATGAACTAGATGAATAGCGCGACCACCATTGGGAAAAACGGCATAGCCTTTTGTGAGTTCAGCAAGACTGATACCGAATGAACCGAGTGACATACTCATGTCCCGGGGAATGTCGGCGTAAATATGAAACCTTTCCACAAAATTGAGAACCTTATTCACACCCATGTCCTGAAGAAGGCGAACAGTAGGAATGTTACGACTCACTTCAAGGGCATGACGGAAAGTCATCGGGCCCAGGAATTCCCCGTCATAGTTGCGTGGTTTCCAGTTGAGTGAATTGTCCACACCACCCAGCGCCTGCGGAGTATCCATGAGAATAGTATTGGGCTTGTAACCATTCTCAAGGCCAGCGGCATAGATGAAAGGCTTGAAGGAAGATCCTGGCTGGCGCGATGACTGGATCGCGCGATTGAATTGCGATTTCTGGAAATCCACGCCACCAACGAGAGTGATGATCTCACCGTTGTTAGCATTCATCGCAATCAGTGCTCCTTCAACTTCCGGATCCTGATCGAGCTTCACCTTAAAAAACTTTTGTTTTGCGAGAAGAGAACGAAGCGAACCGTCTTTATATTTTTTGAAGAACTCAGGAGCAATCAACTGGTCAGAAGAAATACTTCTCTCTTCTACTTCAACTAGTACATTGTCTCCGCGCTTAAGAATCTTTGATGGAATTTTTACGGGAGTGTAATAAACCGGATGTTCACTGAATTTTCTTTCATGGGCCCATTCAAAGCCACTTTCCGGGATTATCGCACGAGTACCGCCAATGCTCACAAGGACAGTGTGTTTATGATCATCAACATTCAGGACAATCGCCGGATACGATTTTCCGATCTGAAGGAAATCCAGGAACGGATCTTTATTCATGTTTCCGATATCAACGAGACCGCGGAAACGCTCATTGATCTTTTCTTTTTCCGCTTCATAAAAAGAGATGTTCTTCTGGAGAGCATCGTCATCTTCGTGATATTCAAAAATATTTTTGCCTTCCGGACTGAACATGAAGAATGAAGATTGATCTTTGAGAATTTTCTTTCTTTGCTCAACGATGTAATGAGTGATCTCGTCTTCGGAGGCGAAGTTCTTGATTGCACCTCTGAAGCCCTGACGCTTATCCAGTTCCTTCACTCTGATTTTCACTGCTTTCTCTGCTTTTGCCTGCAAAGACCAATCGAGCGTCGTTTGAACCGTGAAGCCATTGTTCAGGAACTCATCTGATCCCACCGTCTTCATCACTTCCTGGCGTACCCAATCCGTGAAGTGACCACCTTTCAATTCATTCGTGCGACGAATGCGCATCTTGATATTTTCGGTGATCGATTTTTCGTAATCAGGCTGGGTGATTTTTCCGGTTTCATAGAGACGCTTAAGAACGTAACGCTGACGAATCTTCGCTTGATGAGGATTCACGTAAGGAGAATATTTTCCGGGAGCAACCAGAAGACCTGCCACGAGTGCGCATTCGGCCGGTGTCGCGTCTTTCAGGTCTTTATCAAAGTAGCCCTTGAATGCGGCCTTCACGCCATAATAACCGCCACCGAGATAAACCTGATTGAGATAAAGAAAGAGAATCTCCTCTTTGGTGAATTTTTCCTCAATCTTGCGGGCAAGAAGAAGATCTTTCACTTTCCGTGAAATCGTTCTCTCTTTCGAGAGGAGAAAAGATTTAGCGACCTGCTGAGTGATGGTCGAGCCACCCTGAACGAGGCGCCCTTCTTTCAGGTTAATAACGAAGGCACGAACGATACCAAGATAATCAATTCCCTGGTGGTGATAAAAATTATCGTCCTCCGCAGCGAGAAAGGCATCGACAACTTTTTTCGGAATCTTGTCGAAAGGAACAACGTCACGAGTTTCCACCCCAATATCAAGCAGGACTTCTCCATCGCGGGAAAGAATCTTTGAGTTCATCGGCGGATTGTAATCTTTCAGAGAATTGATCTGTGGAAGATCCATCGACATATAGAAGAAGATTCCAACAAGAGCACCAACACCCAAAAGAAAAAGAACCGCGAGTGCGGCGAGGGTCTTTATCAGACGTTTCAAAGACAATCCTTCGTTTTGAAATTTAACGACTATTTTAAGGGAAATCCGGAATTATGAAAGATTACTCTTTGTAATCTATTTCTTTGAGACTATCGCTCAGGATTTTGATTTTCTTCTCGGCGGATTGAAGAGTCTGACGGCAATTTTTATAGAGCTCGATTCCCTTCTCAAATTTTTTCAAACTTTCATCAAGATTCACTTCTCCCGACTCAAGCTCTCGGACAATTTTTTCCAGTTCTTTGAGTGAACTCTCGAAATCAGTAGAATTATTTTTCCCGGTCATCGCTCGTCCGTCGTTAGTTTGACACCGATTTGTCATGCCGATCATCCCACAGAGGCCACCTCTCGACAAGTTTTCAGAGGCTTGGGTCGTGTGGTGGAAATTGCCTATGCTAGGTTTCTGTCACCCGGGTTGCTAAAATTTGCCTACGGGCGAGTCTGTCGTCCGTTCCATCAGGAAGAAGGAGTTCATGAAGAACATCTGGGTTCCCTTATCCGGCCAAGTGGCCCAACAGCGCAAGGTCGAAACGATCGCCAACAATGTGGCCAACGCCAACACGGTTGGATTTAAAAAAGACCAGCTCGTGTTCAAGGAACACCTCACCGCTCTTACTAAAGGAGTGGATGATATCGACATTCCGAGAAAGGAATTTTCTCCTGATGACTTCTATCACACACAAGGCGCTGAAAACGCCATGGTTGCGGTGGATGGAAGTTACACAATTTTTGAACAAGGCCAGCTTCAGCCAACAAACAATCCTCTTGATGTTGGTCTTCAGGGTGAAGGCTTCATGGAAGTTCTTACTCCCAATGGGGTTCGCTTCACGCGAAAAGGAAATTTTTCCATCAACCGTGACGGCGAACTCGTGACTGACCAGGGCTTCAGAATCCTGAGTGCAGTTGCCGGCGCTCCACAGGGAACTCGTGATCCTGCTGCTCTTCCTTCTTATCCAAAGCCGGAAGAAAGAGTTGTGCGCATCCCGACTGATGCAAAGATCACCATTACCCGCGAAGGTGATGTCATTACTAAAGACGGACCGATCTCCAAGCTTTCTGTCGTGGAGTTTGTTGATAAACACGCGCTCAGAAAAGAAGGAAATTCTCTCTATATCACTCCCGATGAAAATAACATCGTCAGAAATGATGTGAAGACCGCCGTCCATCAGGGGTTTCTCGAGGGATCCAACGTCAATGCCATTGAAGAAATGTCGGAGCTCATCAAAGCTCACCGACATTTTGAATCGATACAAAAAGCAATCAACGCCTATGACACGATATCCGGCAAAGCTGCCAATGATATCGGGAAATTTTAATCAGGGGGATCTATGATCAGGGCCTTACATACAGCTGCAACAGGCATGGCCGCCCAGGAAGCTAACGTAAACACCGTTTCAAACAACATCGCGAACGTGAATACGACGGGCTTCAAGAAGGCACGCACTGAGTTTGATGATCTTCTCTATGAAACAATTCAGGAAGCCGGCGGAAAATCTTCTGCGAATACCGAATACAACGTCGGTCATCAGGTAGGTTCTGGAGCGAAAGTTTCTGCGACAAGAAAGATCCACTCGCAGGGTCAGCCGCAGATGACAAATAACCCTTACGACATGATGGTGAACGGCGAAGGTTTCTTCGGCATCGTTGGTCCAAACGGCGAACTGAAGTACACCCGTGACGGAAGTTTCAACGTTGATTCACAGGGAAACCTCGTCACTCGCGCCGGCCACAAAGTGTTCCCGGGAATTGTCGTTCCTCCAAATATTCTTCGTCTTGGCGTCTCTGAAAATGGAAACGTTGAAGCGTACACAAGAGAGTCGGTTGAACCAATCCAGCTCGGCACAATTCCGGTCTTCACTTTCGTCAACCCAACTGGTCTTCGCTCGGAAGGTGGAAACCTTCTCGCGGCTACAGTTGGTTCGGGACAGGCGATCCAGAGCAATCCGGGTGAAAACGGCTCCGGCATTGTCATGCAGGGAGCGATCGAATCATCAAATGTAAACGTGATGAACGAAATGACTGACCTCATTAAGGCCCAACGTGCTTATGAAATGAATTCGAAAGTCATGGGCGTCGCGGATCAGATGCTTCAGACGGTGAATAACATCAGGTAAATAATGAAACTTTTTTTCCTTCTCATGTTTGTCGTTCCTGCCGCGTTTGCCTGTGACATCAGCATGCCTCATCGCCTGATTGTCTTGAGTGATGAGATCTCCGGGCAGAGTCCGATCAACGCTGCAAACTGCACTGAAGCAATCATGACCGAGTTCCAAAAAACGATCACTGGTCTTGAAGGTAGAATTTCATCTTCCCAGCTTACGGAGATGATGTCCTCGAAGGGCCATGACGTAAAAATTGAACCGCACATGGTCCAGATTCAGAATATCAAATCGTTTATCCGGGAACAGCTTCCCATTCCGGCCGGCGTGCATGTGAAGAATACTTACTCGATGAATTCTTCGAATTTCCTCGCTCTTGCTCCCGGCGATCAGCTGCAGATTTCATGTACCGCTTGCTTGTGGGGCACCCGCCAGCCGATTAACATTTCGGTTTCAGGATTTGATGGTTCCCGCAGAGATTTCATTAGCGTCGCGGATTTCGGAAAGATGGTTCGCGCGTTTCGCCTCAATCGCTCGCTGAATTCATTCTCAGAAATTACTGTCTACGACATTAAAGAAGAATTTACGGAAGCAGTTCCGCACACTGAATTTATCTCCGATGTACAGAACCTCAGATATTACAAAACGAACAAGCCGCTCAAGGCCGGAGAGCTGCTCCGCCTTTCCGATCTGAATGCCATGAACATCGTGAAAGCAGGCCTCAAGACTGAAGTTATTCTCGAGAACGCACTTGTGCGAATCAAAACTTCAGGCATTAGCAGAGGGAACGGCGCTTTCGGAGACATCGTTGAAGTGTACCACCCGCAAAAAAATAAAAAATATCAGGGCAAGGTCATCGATACTAACAAGGTACTTGTAGAACTATGAACCAGGTTATTTTACTCACGCTTCTCCTCATCACTTCGTGCGCGAATTACGTGAGCAACATTCACAAGCAGATGGATCGTGACGAGAGAATCGCACGCGGAGAAAATGGTCGTCCCAAAAGTGCAGCCCCTCAGGAAGGATACTGGCGAAACCGTTTTCATCCTGAAAATGATAAAAGACCTATTCAGAATCCCAAGACTTTCAGCCTGAGTGACGGCGGACCTTCGGGATCCATGAAACCACCTGTGAAGCGCGATTATCGTCCCCAGCGCTATCAGGCCGACGATTTCAAGGACAATGACAGCGATGGAAGTCTCTGGGCAAACCAGGGCAATTCCGCTTCTCTTTTCACTTACCAGAATGACAAACACACTGGTGACATGGTGATCATTAACGTTCTTGAGAGCCTGAGAAATCAGATTTCTTCCGAGCTCAAGCGCACTTTCCCTGATCGTCCGGTAAAAAAGAAACCTGGCGAAGAAAAGAAAGAAGACAAGGCCGCTGCCGCCTCTGCACAACCTCCGGGCAGAGAGCAGGATCACGAGATGGACATGAAAGTCTACGATAAGATCTCAGGAACAGTGGTTGAGGAACTGAATAAAGATTACATAGTTCTCAAAGGTCGCAAGGAAGTGATCTTTAAGAAGGAAAAAAGATCCATCGAAGTCCAAGCGCTTGTGTCGAGAAAAGACATCATGGAAAATGATTACGTGAACTCCGACCGTCTTCTTGAGTCGCGAGTATTTGTCCTAGGAAGGGAAAATTAATGAATAAGCTCCTGCCATTTATTCTCTGTGCGATTTCACTCCCGGTGTGGGCCAACCAGAGCCGCATCAAGGACCTTGTGACCATCAAGGGTGTGCGTGAAAATCCGCTGATCGGTTACGGTCTGGTGATCGGCCTCAGTGGCACTGGTGATGGTGGAGGTGAAATCACCAATACCTCGCTCAAAAAAATGTTCCAGACTCTTGGTCTCAATCCTCAGAAAGAAGTCACTTCGAAAAACGTCGCTGCGGTTATTGTCACAGCGAAACTTCCTGCTTTCGGCAGAGTCGGTCAAGCACTCGACGTGACTGTTTCATCCATCGGTGATGCCTCATCACTCGCAGGGGGAACACTTCTCGTGACTCCGCTCAAAGGCGGTGATGGTCAGGTGTACGCAGTAGCGAACGGCCCGCTTTCTATTGGCGGACTTGAGAAAGGTAAAAAAATGGCAACGACGGCTCTCATTCCAGAGGGCGGTACCATTGAAAAAGAACTCGAGCTTGGCTTCAATGATAAGAAGGCCATTCGCATGGCGCTTAATCGTGCGGACTTCACCACTGCTGCCCGCGTGGAAAGAACGATTAACCAGGAACTCGGTGGAAAATACGCCACCGCTTCGGATGCAACAACCATCGACCTCATCATTCCTCAGTACTATGAACGCAAAGTAGTTGAGCTCATCGCCAACGTAGAAAACTACCGTGTGGTGGCCGACCAGGCCGCGAAGATTGTGATCAATGAACGTACCGGAACACTCGTGGCGGGCGGAGACATCGTTCTTAAGCGCTCGGCCGTCAGTCACCGGGACATGGTTCTTGAAGTGAAAGGTGGATCAGAAGGCTCGGTCAGCAGATCCATTCAGGCGGTCGATCAATCAACAACAATCAACGACTTAGTGAAGGCGCTCAATGCTCTTGGCACTTCACCAGAAGACCTCATTTCTATCTTCCAGGCCCTCAAGCGGAACGGATCTTTAGTAGCAGATATAGAGCTAATCTAGGTCCTAGGTCAAAATTGCCCAGGGGGGTTTTTCCCTAACACCCCCCCTTCAAAAAATGCTACACTCTAAAGAGAATCTCATCAGGATGATGAGGTCAGAACACCAGGATGGTAAGAGTGAAAATCGGCACCGATCAAAAATCATTTCCCGCCGCTCAAAAAATCAATCCTGTTAAACCGTACGAAGATATTGCAGAAGGCATGGAAGCGAATTTCACGCAGCACATGCTCGCGGAAATGAGAAAATCAATTCCGAAAGAAGGCGCAGACTCACCGGCAATGGATTATTACAATTCCTTGCTCGATTCCGAACGCGCCCAGCTTATGGCAAAATCAGATACAGGTCTTGGTGTGAAGAAAGTCATCCTTGATCAGATCGTGCCTCAGAACATGAAACATTATTTGAAGAATTCGCACCAGGAAGTGGCTCAAGGAATGACCGCTTCCCTGAAGGAGAAAAAATATGAGTAGCATCGACACACGCCCGTCGTTCTTTCCAAGAAGCCGGAGTGCTCAAGCTGAGAAGTCTAACGGCGGCAGACAAGTGGAAGGTGCTGAACGCAACACCATGGACCGCGCGACAGAACTTCAGGCGAAGACTGCAGGCGATGCACGCGTAAATATCCCGGATGGTGTGAAAGACTTTTCTCGCATCAAGAAAGCGGCAATGAGCGCACCTGAGGCAGACAACTCTGAAAAGATCGCGCGCCTCAAGGCCCAGATCCAGGCGGGAACATACGAAGTGGATTACGACGGTCTCGCGGATAAGATTTTAACCTCCGAGTTTTAATTTTTAAGAGAGAGGTCCACGGATGGATACTTCGACTCAGGCAAGAACCCTTTACTACCAGCAGGCAGTGACCATCTGGGAAGGATTCTGCAGACTCCACAAAGAGCTCTACGATCTCACCAACGATGAGTACATCACTCTTCTCGCCAGTGACATTGAAAAGCTTGAGACGATGCTGCCACTGAAAGAAGAAATTGTTTCGCGCATCGGCCAGCTCGAAAAAGATCGCGCTCACCTCATTCACAAATTAAACGAATCAAATCTTTTCGCGACTGAGATCACACGCGCAGGAGAGCTTCTTGAGGCTTTCGCCGACATTGATCAGAAGAGTGGAATTCCTGCTCTCCGAAACCTCAACAGTCTTCTCATTGATATCATCTCGAAGATCCAGGAACAGAATAAGAAGAACCAGATTTTCCTGAACAAAGCTATGCATTCAATCCGTGAGCTCAAAGCGGGCTTCAGCGGAAAAAAGACTTATACCACCTATGGCGCCGACGGAATGACCCGTCAGGCTGGACGATAGAAAGGAAACGCGTTGAGCGCTGACTTACTTAACATTGGTAAATCGGGACTGTTCGCATCTAAGCGTGCAATGGCCACGACTTCGCATAACATTGCGAACGCCAATACCGACGGCTTTTCACGCCAGGAAGTAAGACAAGAAACCAGCTATACCCTCCCGGAAGGGAACTATGTCATGGGTACTGGTACTCAGATCCAGTCGATCAAGCGCCAGCACGACGAACTCGTCGAGAAAAAACTCAACAACTCACTCACATCTAATAACTTTGATAAAGAACGCGCTAACCAGCTTGGGAACGTGGAAGAAATCTTCAACGAGATCAACTCCGAAGGGATGAACAAGGTTCTCAACCGTTTCTTCAACTCGATGAGAGAACTCTCCAATCAACCGGAGAACGAGACGATCAGAAGCGTGGTGAAAGAAAACGCGAAGATCGTCGTCGGTGATTTCCACAGAATTTCATCCAGCCTCGATGAAGTCCGCGCCGGCATCAACAAGAAGATCTCGCTCGCAGTGGACGACATCAACGGGCTTACTAAGACCATCGCCAAGCTCAATAAAGAAATTAATATCGAAGAAGTAACGGACAGCATGTCGAACGATCTTCGCGATCAGCGTGATCGCGCGATCCGCACACTCGCGGAGTACTTCCCTATTCACACACACGTGGATGATGAGGGTCAGTATGTCGTGAACGTTGAGGGCCTGGGCTCTCTCGTCTCCGGCGGCCTCAATCAGACACTCAAAGTAGGCTCGGCAGTCGAAGCTGGCTCTAACTCCGCCGACAAGGGTGACATTCAGGTTTACTTCGAATCGCGCCAGAGTCTTCCTATCTCGGACAATCTCAAGGGTGGTATTCTCGGAAGCCTCCTGAAAACCAGAAACGAAGAGATCAATCAGCTTGGAACTCAGGTCGATGAGCTTGCTCACGGTCTCGTACTCGCCACCAACGCCATTCACCGCCGCGGTTTTGCGAATCACCCTGTGCCGGTCGATGCCCAGGGAAATCCGGTTCCAGGTGCAGCAGGAAAGCAGGTCACTGGAATCAATTTCTTCAAAGAGCCGCTTGATATGAAGCGCGCCGCTGAGTACATCGATCTCTCTGATGAAGTGAAAGAAGACGTTAACAACATCGCGACTGCACTCGAGCCGAACAAGCCGGGTGACAACCGGATTGCGCTTGCGATCTCGAAGCTCCAGCACGAGAAAGTTCTCGCGGGTGGAACGACGACATTTGAAGAGCAGTATCTCAAGTCTGTGGGCCACATTGGTCTTCAGGCGGGCAAAGCAAAAATCAATGAAGAGCAGTCAGCAGGAATTCTCGCGCAGGCAAAATCTGTGAAGGAACGTCTTGCGGGTGTTTCGCTTGATGAAGAGGCCGCCAACATGATCCGTTACCAGAACGCCTATGAAGCGTCGGCGAAGGTCATGAGGGCATCAGATGAAATGTTTAAAGCAGTGTTAGGACTGCTGGGATAATAAATGAGCCGTGTATCTGAAAACAGCTCCGTTCACGCGATCAACTATGCTACTGGCAAAACCAAGAGCAAAGTGGAAGATCTGCAGTTGAAGGGCTCGACAATGAAGAGAATCGCGAAGGTATCTGACGATCCCGTTGGGAACGTCGAGCTTCTTGCGATCCGCTCTCAGAACGTCGATTCTGAACAGTACATGAGGAACCTCAACTTCGCGCAGACGCAACTCTCCTACACTGAAAACGTCATCGAAGATCTCACGAACATTCTGATGAAAGCGAAAGAGCTCGCGATCGGTGCTTCTTCGACAATTTACTCTCCGGAGATCCGCGAGGGTGTATCCAAAGAGATCCACCAGCTGAGACAACAGGCCCTCTCTCTTGCGAACAAGCGCATGGGCAACCGCTATCTCTTCTCGGGTCAGATGGTTCTCACTCGTCCGTTTGATACGGAAGGGAAATATCAGGGCGACACAAACAAGATCAATATCGAGATCAACAAAGACGTGTTCATTCCGGTGAACATCAATGGCAAGGAACTCTTCTTCTCCAAGGGAAAAACTCCTCTGGAAAGAAACGATCTCAATCTGAAAAAAGAAGAAGTGGATCTCACTCCGCCCCAAGTTCGTGCACCAGCGAGCAGTGAGGAAGGTGCGGAAGTTGAAGTCAGTATTTTTGACGAGCTTCGTGCGCTTGAAAACGCCATGCTTACGGACAACCCGAACATCATCCAGGGGCTCCTCGAAAAATTCGACACAAGCCTTGAGCGCGTGGTGAAACTGCGGACCCAGATCGGTGCGCTCACCAACACGGTCGAAAACTCAGAAAATAATATTGAGAAAACTAAGCTTCTCAACGAGGCGCACAAGTCCAAGATTGAGGACGCTGACGTTACGGAAGTTTTCGGAAATCTGCAGAAAGAGCAGACGGTTCTTAAGGCAACTTATCAAGCCTCGGCAAATCTCATGAACACCAATCTCATGGATTTTCTTCGTTAGTAAAATTCTTACAAATTCTTAACAAAATCTCTTGTGTTTCACACAAAAACGTATTAAATCATCGCAACAGTAAAAGTTTATTGGATTAGTCATATTCTTGACACCGAAGACAAGGATCACCAATGCTAGTTCTGACACGGAAGCTAGGAGAAAGCATCGCCATCGATGACAATATCAAGATTGTTGTCGTGCAAATAAAAGGTAAACAAGTTCGTCTTGGGATTAAGGCTCCAAAAGAGACTAAAATTCATCGCGAAGAAGTTTATCAGGCCATCCAGGATCAAAATACCGAGGCTGTGCAGGCCAGCATGTCAGACATTGCTCGCTTAGGTGAAGAGCTGAAGAAGAAATAAATTCCTCCTTGCGGATTTAAGCCGTTGACTGATACCATCAAAGTGCTATGGTAAGAATACCTTACCATTTCATTTTGGAGGAAACTCGTGAACATCAAAACCACTAGATTTGGGCAACTGGAAGTTAACCCAAATGACGTTATTACCTTTTCAGAAGGTCTTCTAGGTTTTGAGAATCTCAAGAAATATTTCGTAGTTGATCCAGGTGACAGCACTCTGATCCTTTGGCTTCAGAGCACTGAAGATGAGAAAGTCGCTTTCCCAATCATCGAACCAAAAATCTTCAAACCGGACTATATTGCAAAACTTCTTCCTGCAGATCTGAATGGTCTCGAACTCGATACTCTTCAAACTGCTAAGCTTTACAGCATTCTGACTATCCCGGCTAACGTGACAGAAATGTCCGCTAACCTGAAAGCTCCGGTTGTTGTGAATTCTGCGAAGAAAGTCGGCAAACAAATCGTTCTTCAGGACTCTAAATTGTCTGTGAAGCACGAGATGTATAGAGAGCTCAAAACTTACATCGTAAGCTTCTCTTCTGACGATGCTCGTAGAACAAACTATGAGCCGGCCATCGCTCTTGAGACTGGCGATATCAAGCCAACAACTGCTACTACCATCAGAACTCTCGAAGCCTAATCATCGATTACAGCTAAAACTAAAAAGACCCTCGAAAGAGGGTCTTTTTTTATGCGCACTTTTTTAGGATCAAATTAGAGCTGAACCGTAGTCTCTGACGCCGACCGCGAGAGGTTCACATACATAGTGGCCTCTGGATGTTGAGGCTCGCGGGAAAGAACGTTCTGCCACTCCGATTGCGCTTCAATGATATTTCCGTTTCCGTAATAGAGAAGGCCAAGGGCAATTCGAGCAGGCATGTAACCTGGATGTTCATTCTTCAGCCGACGAAGTTCATCGAATGCTTTCGAAGTGAAGCCTTTCTTGGTGTAGGCCTTCGCGACTTTGATTCGAATCTCGAGATTATCCGGATCGAGAGCAATCGCCTTGTTGTATTCAAACAGCGCTTCTTCGCAGCGGTTGTAAGACACATACATTTCTGCGATCTCATAATGCTTGAGAGAGAATTTCTTGTTGAGATGAGGATCTGCCACGCCTTGGGTAGGATTGTTTTTCACCTGATTGTTAGCGCGCTCAAAAATCGCTTTCGCTTCTTCGTATTTACCAATGTCGTTGTAAATTACTGATAGTGAAATGGCGGCATCAGTGTGATTAGGATCCAGCTCAAGCACGCGCTGGAAGCCCTTGATCGCTTTGCCTAACTCTCCCCGCACATGAAAAACATTCGCGAGATAAAAGTAGGCCTCGGTGGAATTAGGATTCTGTTCGATGACTTCGTTGAGAAAGAGACTCGCAGTCTTAAAATCGTTTTTTTGAAACGCCTCTTTGGCTTTTTTCAGCAGGTCGTTGAGTTTCACGTTCTCCAAATGGATCTCCTGAAAAAGTTAGAGCTTTTTATTTTCACAGCTATCTAATGCTGATTTTATTGCCCTTTTGTCCTCTTTTTCAACCTCTGGGAGAAACTTTTCACTGTAATCCTTGCAGGTATCCCACTCTTTCAGATTTCTGCTCGCCTCAACCGTCCTGACCATCGCGTATGCGCGAGTCTTCACGTCCTTGTGATTTTCCAGGATATCCAGATACCAATAGCGTGCGGCTGACCATTCTTTGGTCTTAAAATAAAAATTGGCGATGTACTCGTCTTTCTGTCTGAGCATGCGCCGGCATTTTTCAATGCGATTATGAGCGTCCTTAGCGTAACTGGAGTCAGGATATTTCTGGATGACCTCATCGTAATATTTTACCGCCTCAATTGCGGGCTCAAGATCGCGGTCAATAGTATCCGGAATTTGTTTATAGTAGGACTCAGCAATTTTATAAATCACATAAGGGATCTTCTCGTGCTTCGGATGGAAATCGCGAAAGAGAAGATAAGAAGCGGCGGCCTCGACAAAATTGTCCTGCAGGAACAAAACGTCTGCCTGAAGAAGTTCAGCAGGAGTTGCGTAGAACGAATAAGGGTGCTGAGTTTTGATCTGGTTGAGTTTTTCCGTGGCAAGAATGTAGCGTTCTGCCTTCATGAGCTCTTCGGCTTCACGATACAGATTTTCTGCTTCTGACTTTCCCTTCTTCTCGTCAGAAGAGCACGAACAGACAATCAGCAATAAAATAAGCGCGAAAAACTTCATCATATGTTCACCGAGAGATCTTTATAAATTTCAATGAAAAGGATCTTGAAGAAAGCGATAAACGGGATGATGACGATCATTCCGATAATCCCGCCGAGCTGGGAGCCGATGATAATACTCACCACAACCAGGATCGGGTGGAGATTGACGATCTTTGATACGAGGAGCGGGAACACGAGAATGTTATCGATGATATTGGCGACAGCAAATACCGTAACCATTCCCCACATTGAAATGCCCGGGTCCTTGGAGAGAAGGGCAATGCCGAAGGCAGGAATGAAACCGATGAGAGGGCCGATATAAGGAAGGATGTTGGTTACGCCGGCAATGAAACCGAGAATGAACGGATAAGGAAATCCGATCACGAGAAGTCCGAGTGTCACGAGCGTTCCCAGAATCGCGGCTTCCACGAACTTCGCGATAATATATTCACCGAACTTCGTATTGAAATGAGAGAAGAGCACGTAAGACTTTTCAAATATAGGATTAGGAATCGCTTCCATCAACTTCGTTCCGAAACGATTACTTTCCTTGAAGAAGAAATACAGGAACATCGGAACCAGAAGCATCCATTCAAAGACGGTGGAAAAATAATCAGGGAAGCGGCTGATAAAATCGGAACCAAAGAATTCCAGCTTCGCCATAAGGTAGTTCACGGGATCGAGATTGACCCGAATTCCGTACTTCTCAAAGAAGTTCACCTTAAAGAGAAAAAATTTGTCCTGGATAATTTTCTGAATCTCAGGGAGCTGCTGCGAAAGTGCTCCGAGATCGGTGTTAGCATTATAGAGTGTCGCGAAGACCGGGAACAAAAGAAACATCAGTCCGAGAATAAGCAAGAATGAGTGCATGACTCTCTGACGAACAGTTCCCTTCGTGAGAAGGATCGTCACCGGACTGGCCATGATGTAAATGATGTAGGCAAATCCGAAAGGAAGCGTGAGTCGGGGGAAAAGAACCGCGAACACAAGTGACGCTACAACGAAAAAGATAAAAAGATAAAGTTTGATCTTCTGGATCTTACTCATCCGAGCCTCTGTTCCATTTCTTTCATTTTCTTTTTAAGAGAAACAATTTCGCGGGTGAGCTGGCCCATACGATTGGCCATGATCAGTGCAGTTTCACGGAGGAACTTTGCGCCAAGTACCGGATGAATTTCAAGCATGCGTTCAAGATCCGGTTTAAAAATTCCCAGGAGCACGGTGTTCTCTGCAGCGATGATAGTTGCGGAACGGCGATTAAATTCTTCAAGTAGACCCATCTCGCCGAAGTATTGTCTTTTCTCAAGACGAACAATCAGATCACCAGGATCTTCCGGATTTAACGTGTGATGGTTTGAATAAATATTCACTGAGCCGGAGAAAATAAAATAAAAACCATATCCAGAATCGCCCTGGCGGAAAATCACTTCGTTCGTCGTGAACTCACGGCGATGGAGGTATTTGGTAAACAGGCGGACTTCGTTATCTGAGAATGAACTCAGGACAGAGATCTTTTTAAAAAATTCGTGATAACTTTCTTTGGAAGTAAATGAGAGGGGACTCGCTTCCCACAGATACTTGAGAAGAGGAATGTCGAGACGATCTGAAGTCGGTTCGCCGTGAGACATTTTTTCCATCATTTCTTTTTCATAGCTCATCGTTCACTCCAGTTCCTTCAATCCTTCACTCTTTACCCAGCCACGGAAACGTGAGGGCCAGATAATTTCTTTCCACTCTCCGCTTCTCTTCGTGATCACCATCACTCCCAGTGGTAGTTCCCCTCTTGAAGCAAAAATCGCAGAAGGTCCTTCAAGAACTTCATGCGGAGTGAGGGTCACTGATTTCTCCCAGCTCGAGATCCACATACCTACGGCCACAGGAAGAGACGCAATCACGCAGGCAATGATGAACACAGAAATTTTTCTTTCACGACGAAGGAGTAAAAGTCCTCCTAAAAAAATCATGAGAGAAAGCATCGTTAAAAAACCATTCTGAGCCCAGAGACCGAACTTCACAGCGTAGTCTTCGGTTTCCAGAGGTTTCTCAAGCTTTCCAACTTCAAGCTCATCTTCCACGAGCTTTAAATTCTGTCCTAACCGTGAATCATCCACCCCTTTCATTTCTGCTTCCAGAAAATGATAACGGGCCTCCGCAGGTTTCATCAACTTCGCTTCAACCGTGCCCATATTGAAATGCCAGAGACCAGGAGAAATTTTCTCACGGGCCTTCATGAGTTCATTGCGGGCATTTGGATAATCGCCTTTTGCGTAATAGTCCGCAAAAGTTTCCAAGACGGCGTCGTTGATAGTATCCTCCCAATGATCTGGGTATTATCCCCCGGCTTCCGGAACTTAATCAAGAATAACACGCCATGAAAGAAGGCAGTAAAACTCTCGCTGAAACCCTTCTCGAGAGAAGGGAAATGAAACTCCAGCATCTGACTCTCAGTGAGACAGCTCCGGTACTCTCATTTCTTCCGCCATTTCTCCTGAAAGAAACGATGGCCGCGCCTACTCAGCCACCTAGGTTTCATTTCCGGTTTTTTAAAGACAAAGCCGACCTTCCTGCTGGCGTAAATCTTCTCAGAGGACATCCTGCTTCCGTGTACCAATTCCTCGTGGGCACTGATGATATTTATCTGGATTTTGATCAGCTCGGGGTTGCTCATCTTTCTCGCTCAACGATGGTTGATGAGAACCAGGATCTTCGCATGAGACTTTGGCTCGATTACGCATTGAGTCCTGAGCTCTGGGGGCCAGAGGGAAAATGGGCCACGTTCCATGATCGCCTGCACAAGCTGTTCGAGAAGCATAATTTGTTAGATCGGCCCCCGGTTCCGGGTTACTATCCCTTGAAATCTGAAGCGCGCTCATGGGAAAAATATCCGCTTCGCGGAGACCGCAAAGAGGGAAGTTTTGATCTTGTCCTGCCATGGACTTTTTCGCTGACTGACCTTCAAAGGCTCGAAGAGCTTATCAACGAGGAGAATTGATTGTTTATTCTGAGGTCGGTCCGTAGTGAGGACCTGAAAGACCTATTTGAACTCAGCCAGATGATGGTTTTCATCAATCTGCCTGCGGATGAGGAAATCATCGCGACGAAAATTAAGAGTTCGATGAAAAGCTTTCATAATCCAAGTCCGGAGTTCCAGAAAAACTATTATATTTTTGTTCTCGAAGATACTGCCACCCGCTCGATCCTTGGCGTTTCCATGATCCATGCCCAACACGGCACGGAAGATGAGCCGCATTTTTATCTCACCGTCGGACAGGAATCGAAATTCTCTCAGACGATCAACACCGGTTTTGTTCACGGAACTCTGAAACTGGGACTCGACTTCAACGGGCCGACTGAAATTGGTGGACTCATTCTCAATCCGGAATTCCGCGGTCACAAAGACAAACTCGGAAAGCAACTTTCATTCGTCCGTTTTCTTTTCATGGCGAAAAGCCCAGAGCGTTTCAAGCCAATGGTGCACTCCGAGCTCATGCCTCCATTTGATAAAAATGGAAATTCTCCTCTATGGGAGGCGATTGGCCGCAAGTTTCTCAACATGAACTACGTTGAGGCCGACATCCTGAGTAGAAACAATAAAGAGTTCATTCTCAGTCTCTTCCCCTCTGAGAATATCTACCAGACACTCCTGCCGCTTGAGGCACGAGAAGCGATTGGAAAAGTGGGTAAGGAAACTGAGCCAGTGAAGAAAATGCTTGAGAGCATTGGCTTTAAATACACGTACGAAGTCGATCCATTTGACGGGGGCCCACACTATCGTTGTCCGGTGAAAGATATCAAACCGATTAAAGAAAAAATCACGGGTGTTCTCATCACGAACAAGAGTTATGTTGTGAAAGAGGCCCGCGATGTGATTATTGCTCTTGAGCATCCGGAATATGATTTCTTTGCCCTTCGGACATTGCTTCAGGTCCACGGAGACGGACAAGTGTCGATGGATCCCCAGGTCGTGAAAGATCTCAACCTGAAACTTCCACAGAAGATCACGGCGATTCCGTTTTCCTAGGCCTGTTTTTTATTGATGAGAACACCGTTGGTAGAAGCAAAGCGAATCTTTTCTTTGCCGTCGAGCGACTGTGACTTAACCACGTACATTTCAGTGGCCTTCTGATACCCGGATTTGGCAGAGGCCTTATGCGTTTCGTGGTTGGTTTCCCGGGAAATTTCCCGCTGGAGAAGAACCACGTCTGAACTCATGATTCTCACCTCATCAGTCGAAGTTTCAACTTCCTCGACCTTTTCCTCTACCTGAGGAGCGGGACGGTTGAAGTGAAGGACTTTGGCCTCGCTTCTAGGCCCTTCTTCTTTCTTTTTAGGTTCTGATCTGGACTGTTTCCAGAAAACGACGTCACTACCGGCGGCCTGCTTGAATCCCACCTCTTCCCGGTGAAGAATATGAGCCAGTTTTAGGATCTCTTCTGGTCCTAAAATACACATGGCCCGGAGAACATAGGGTGAAGGTTTGTTACCCAAAAATGACCTGCCTTAACTGAGCGTTTCGGTCTTTTTTTAGGAAAACTTGAGTCCTTTAATCAATTGAATTCCGGTAAGTTCTCTGAAAAAGGTTATGGACAAAAATAATCTGGAAGTTTATAAAGTACAGACCTTTTGACTATGAGTTGGGAAGTGGCGCAGTTGGTTAGCGCAGCAGACTGTTAATCTGTTGGTCGAGAGTTCGAGTCTCTCCTTCCCAGCCACTTTTTATGATCTTCTCGCCACGACAATACAGTCGGCTCAAATCCAGACTACGAATTCGTTACCAATCCAAGTGGAGAAAGTTCCGCGGAAATCTTCGCCATCTTCCTTCCGGACCACTGAAGACGTGGATCAAGGATCATGAAGAGCTTCTTCGTGACTACACGAACTTCAATTGGTTTTTCCTGAAGCAACTCGAAACGTTTCTGTATCTGCGCACCGTCGAACCCAAATCGGGAACTGATCTTTCTCTCAGTAAGGATGAAGAAAAAATCTTCGACATCTGGAACAACTCTGAGTTCGCCGACCTTTTCCTCAAAGAATTGAACAAAAGAAAACCGGTGCACGTGGCCTCTATGATTGCGCTTCGTCCATTTGAACAGCATCTCCTGACTATGGGGAGAAGGCACATAGAAAAAGCGGATGCGAGATCCAGCGCCTATCGTATTCAGAGTGTCATGGGCGAAAGAGTGAGAAACGGCAAAATTTCTCCGCTCCTTCAAACGACACTTCATCTCGATGGAAAAGAGCTGGAATTGAAAACTCCATCGCTTAAGGAGATGAATAAATTTTCGCAAAAAATTGATCTTGCGACAAAACTCATCCGGAAGTTTTCTCCTTCATCATGGGAGAGATTCGTTACCTTCACGGATACGATCATTCCGATCAAAGACAAAGAATTCGTCAGCTATTCTCACCAGGAATTTCCTGGTGTCTCGATGATTAACTTGTATGACCGGGACTTTTTGGATCTCATGGATGATTTGCTCCATGAGAACGGTCATCATCACCTGAATCATTATCTCAATCTGGAGAAGCTCATCGCTGAACCGCCGGATATGATTTACTACAGTCCATGGCGCAGATCCGTCCGGCCACTCCGTGGAATTTATCACGCTTACTTTACGTTCTTCTGGGCCTTCCGCCTCTTCAGTGATCTTGCTTCGCAGGAGCTGGAAAATATCTGGTACAAATTCTCAGACAACGAAAAAGAAAAAATCTACTGGCGGGCAGTGGAAGAGTATCACATGCTGAACTTCGTCTACGCTGACCTTCAATGGGCTCGAAAGAAAGGTTTGATTTCCAGTGAAGGCTGGAAAATCATCGTAGAGCAGCAAAGAGATCTGCGGAAGTTTTCACGCTTCATTCCTGTCTGGGAGAGAAAAGTGAAGAGACATCGCAAGGAACTTCTCGAGCTGAAAAAAGATCTTCGCGAAAATAAGAAAAAGTACAAAAAAAGTTAGAGTCGCTCGAGCTCAGACTGCATTTGATTAGCGGGCATGAAATCACCTTTCGCCGCTGCTACTTTGATGCCTTTATCGAACGTGTCTCGGGCAAGATCTTTGAGGCCAAGCCCTTTATAAGCTTTGCCAAGGGCCAGATAAGCGACTGAATATTTCGGGTCATCCTGAATGACTTTTTCGAGATGTGAGCGTGCAGTTTCCCACAGTGATCTTTCAACTGCTATTGACCCCAAACCGTAATTGGCGAGAGTATCATCGGGATCAATCTCCAGGACTTCACGGAACATTCGTTCCCGGCGGGCAAATTCTTCGGCTTCTTCGCGTGCCTTTTTCTCAGAGGCCTCTTTCGCCTTGGCTTCATCGCCGAATCGCTTGAAGGTTTTCAGAGTCGCCATCGACTTGTGATTTTCTGCTTCTTCGATCTTTCCTGTCTTCATGAGAAAGAGAGACAAATTTGTATGCGCCATGGACGAGTCAGGATCAACCAGCAGGAGCTTTTCCATCAGGTCAATCGCCTCGGGATATCTGTTTTGTCGTCCCAGCATGACCCCGAGAGCTTCATAAGCATCCGCCAGTTTCGGATCCATTTCCAGCGCGAGACGTAGTTTTCGTTCAGCTTCTTTCAGATCATCGCGACGAAAACAATCGAGGCCCTCATCGTAAAGCTCGTGAGCTTTATCGGCGGATCCGCCCTTCAGGAGCGGATAATAACGGACGACACCTTGTCCGCCGTCAAAAGTAATCTTCATGCCTTCGACGCGAAAATCACGAAGAAGATTGGCTTGCATAAAAATTTTCCCATTCCATTCAAGCGACTCTCCCACGGTTCCGATTTTATTTCCGGAAATGAGAAGATCGCCTGTGGAAAGTTTATGATCCGTTTCAAGTAAGACAGGTGAGTAGGCCGCACCTCTGCGAGTGGCAATTTTTGAAACGGTTTCCTGCCCGGGATAACAACCCTTGTTCATCGACAAGGCCGTATCAAAAAGACGGGAGTTATTGATCAGCTCGGCAGAAAAATCTTCCCCGTCAAAAGAAGGCCAGCCATTGAGCTTTCTCCAGATTTCGCGAACAGACTCCTGAACTTCAGGAATTCCCGCTACGGGCGAACGACTGAGAACGCATTCTTCATCAAAGATTTTTCCCGAAAAGCCTGCAGCTTTACTGTGAAGGATGAAAGTCCATTTTTGTTCGGCCCGGTCTTCAATCTCTACGTCTTCAGAGACGAGAAATTTATTCAGGCGAGTCAGCGATCTCTCTTTAAGGGAGAGAGGCACAAGAAAGAAGTAAGTTTTATTATCATGCAACAACCATCCATAGGTTTCGATCTTCCCCTGAGGATCAAGAAAAGTCGTGAGATGAAAATCACCGGATGGAAGATGTTGAATGTTAAAAGTTGTCTGAGCGTCGAGAAATTCGCTGACATCAGAACCTGTCAGTTTGAACTCACACAACGTTAATGAAAATTGGCAGGCAGAAAATCTGAATTCGCTTATCATTAAACGGAAAAGGATTCGCCGCAGCCGCAGGTATTCTTCGCGTTTGGATTATCAAAAACAAAGCCCTTACCATTGAGGCCATCTTTAAAATCCAGCACAATACCTTTCAGATAAATAAGTGACTTGGGATCGACGAGCACTTTAATGCCGTCGTAATTGAGGATATTGTCCTTCGGTTTTTCTTCGCTGAATTCGATCTTGTAGGAAAGGCCCGAGCAACCTCCGCCAGTCACTGCGAGACGCAAACCTTTCTTGCCATCCGTATTCTCATTCTGGGCAATAGAACGAATCTCATCCAGAGCTTTGGGTGTGATTGAGATAAGTGATTGTTCCATAAGAGTTTTCTCCGTTAACAGCACGTTTGTACCGCCAGTTTACCACAAAGACAATGTGATGAGGACCCAAGCTAAGGGCCATTTAATTGGATTCCTGAGCACTTATCCTTATAATAGAGCAGAACAGGGAAGTTTATGGGTCTGGTCCTTTACCATTATGTGCATTGTCCGTATTGCGTACGCGTCCGCATGGCCCTCGGATTTCTTGAGCGCAGTTATGATTCCAAAGTCCTTACCTATGATGACCAGGCAACTCCGGTATCGCTTATAGGCCAGAAAATGCTTCCGATCATGTCTTTTGACGGAGTTGCCATGAAAGAAAGCCTCGATATCATCGCCAGACTTGATATTGAAAACAAACTTCAACTGAAGAGTGATCTCAGCTCAGCAGAAAACTTTATCAAGTCAGTGAATAATCCAGTTCATTCACTGGCGATGCCATACTGGATCTGGACTAAAGAGTTCACTCCATCAGCGAGGGAGTACTTTGTAAAACAAAAAGAGGTTAAGCGGGGGCCATTCAAAAACCTCGTCAAGAATGCTGAAATTTTCAAGCAGGAGCTCGCTCCTCTCTTTGATTTTTTGAAAGGAAAACTTTCTCCATATTTTGAATCGGATCGTCTTCGGATACAGGATATTATGATCAGTGCCCATCTCTGGGGCCTGTATGTTGTTCCTGAATTTCAGTTCCCTCCTGAGATTCACTCGTATCTTCAAAAAGTAAAAACGGAATGTTGTTTTAATTATCATCAGGATTACTGGAGCTGAATGTGAAAGTTGTTCTCCAAATTTCAAACACGTCACTAAAAGTCCGCTCCGAGATCCAATTGAGCCTTGGCCAGAGCGCCACCTTTGGCAGAAGCGGAAACGTTGATTATGTCATCGAAGATGGAAAGATGAGTAGCAAGCATTGTCGCATGCTCCTCAAAGAAGACCGTCTGGAAATCATCGACATGTCGTCCAAGAACGGCACATATTTGAACGGCATTCGCATTGATCAATCCGAAATGTTTATCGGCGATGAAGTCAGAATTGGGGACACGTATGTCACCATTCTTTCCTCCAAGCTTCAGCCCGAGATCATCAATATGCTCACTTTTCCCGGGCCCTTCAAGGAACGCCTCCAATATGAATTGAAAGCGGACTTTACCGGCGCACGTGAAGCGAACCAGGAGTATACCCGTAGTCACCAGGGCGAAAGAAGTGCGGTTTATTCAGCGAACGAAATTGGCCTCCGGAAAAAGGCCCAGACCAGAATCAGACTGTCGAAGGACGAAATCCGCTCGCGATCACCGTTACTTTCCACACTTTCTTTTGTGATCGATATCGCGATTCTTCTCGCCATGATTCTTCTGCCGGTTTACTTCATGAATCGCGCTTCTCAACATGGATTTCTTGGAATTTCCGCGGCACATTTCGTCGACGCCAAGATTGTCTACATTTCGGTGATGGAGATCATTGTGATTGGCCTTTATCTCGCCTCACAAAAGTATCTTAAGTACACTATCGGCGAAAAAATCTCAGGAATTGAAGACCTTCACCGGCAGCAGTGATTACTTTCTCGGTATCCAGGTTCTTTCCGGGCCGTTCTGAACTTTGTTCACGTGGCGGGAGAGAACGAAAAGATAATCGGACAGGCGATTGAGAAAAATGAGTGCGTTTAGGGGAAGTTTCTCGCCGCTTTCCGCAGCATATTTCACAAGTTTTCTTTCCACGTTGCGGGCACCGGTGCGGGCAAGATGAACGGCAGCTGAGGCAACCGTTCCACCGGGAAGAATGAAATGAGTGAGAGCTGGTAGCTCGTGTTCCATCCGGTCAATTTCTTTTTCAAGCTGATCAATAAAGGCGTCTGAAATTTCCGGAAGTTTATACTCCGAACGTTTCCCGGCTTCGCACGCGAGGTTGGATCCCAGATCAAAAACTGCAGACTGCACATGATGAAGAAAAGATGCTGCCGAGGCCAGAGCACTTTCACTTTCAATCAGAGAAGCGGCAAGGCCAAGACGGGAATTGAAATCATCCAACTCTCCGTACAGATCAATTCTGGCGTCTCCTTTTGAAATACGCGTTCCACTTACAAGTCCTGTGTCACCTTTGTCGCCGGTCTTTGTGTAGATGCGTGCCTTTTTCATTACATGTTCCTGCGGTAGCGGCCACCGACTTCATATAGGACAGAAGTAATTTCACCAAGACTGCAGTAACGGACTGAGGTCAGGAGCTCTTCGAAAATATTTCCGCCAGTAAGAGCGGTATCTTTCAGGCGCTTCAGGCACTGAGCAGAGTGGGCCTTATGCCGGGCCTTAAAGGCTTCGAGACGCCGGATCTGATCATTTTTTTCATCAGAAGAAGCACGCGAAAGTTCAATCGGCTTCCACTCCTCTTTCTTTTCAGGAAGGAAGGTATTCACGCCGATAATCGGATAGGCACCTGAATCCTTCAGCGTTTCATAGTACAGAGATTCTTCCTGGATCTTCCCGCGCTGATACATGGATTCCATTGCACCGAGGACGCCGCCTTTATCGGAAATACGTTCAAACTCAGTGAGGACCGCTTCTTCCACAATGTCGGAAAGTTCTTCAACGAGGTAAGCGCCCTGAAGCGGATTATCCGTTTTATTCATGCCAAATTCACGATTGATGATGAGCTGGATTGCCATCGCTCTTCTCACTGATTCCTGAGTCGGAGTCGTGATCGCTTCATCATAGGCGTTGGTGTGAAGTGAATTACAGTTATCCGAGAGGGCAATGAACGCCTGAAGTGTTGTGCGGATATCGTTGAAGTCTATTTCCTGCGCGTGGAGTGAGCGGCCGGAAGTCTGAATGTGATACTTGAGCTTCTGCGATTTATCAGAAGCGCCATAGCGCTCTTTCATCGCCACTGCCCAGATCTTACGAGCTACGCGCCCCAGGACGGTGTACTCTGGATCAAGGCCATTGGAGAAGAAGAAAGAAAGATTCTCGCAGAAGTCATCAATGTGAAGACCGCGGGAAAGATAATATTCAACGTAGGTGAATCCGTTAGAAAGAGTGAGCGCAAGTTGCGTGATCGGATTCGCACCGGCCTCAGCAATGTGATAACCGGAAATAGAAACCGTGTAGTAGTTCTTGATTTGGTGTTTGCAGAAAAACTCCTGCACATCGCCCATCATCTTGAGCGCGAACTCGAGTGAGAAAATACAAGTGTTCTGCGCTTGATCTTCCTTCAGAATATCCGCCTGGACTGTACCCCGTACCTGTCTCATGACTTCAACCATCTTTTCTTTTTTCTCCTGTTCACTTTCCGGGAGCGCTCGGTTGATGGCGGTATTCATGAACATGGCAAGAATAATAGGGGCCGGTCCATTGATCGTCATCGATACTGATGTTGACGGCGACATGAGATCGAAGCCCTTGTAGAGCTCCATCATGTCATCGAGCGTACAAATCGAAACTCCGGACTCGCCCACTTTCCCGTAAATATCCGGACGAGTGGCAGGATCCTCACCGTACAAAGTTACTGAGTCAAATGCGGTTGAAAGGCGTTTAGCGGTATCGTTTTTTGAAAGATAGTGGAAGCGCGCGTTGGTTCGGGCAGGCCCACCTTCTCCGGCAAACTGGCGTTTCGGATCTTCGTCGGCGCGCTTGAAAGGAAATACTCCCGCCGCAAAAGGATAGAAGCCCGGGAGATTCTCGCGACGAATGAACTGGTATTTTTCGGAAGCATAGTGAAACTTCGGAAATCCAACTTTTGAAATCATTGAGTGAGACAGTGATTCGTATTTGGTCGGGACTTTAATGTCTTTCCCGCGCACAACGTAGGTATACTCACCCTTTGTGTACTGGTCGATAAGCTTGTCGTATTCCGAAATTGCCGCGAGCTCAGACTTGAGGGTTCCTTCGAGTGTTGTTTTCTTCTCGAGGACCGCTTTCTCAGAAACGATTTTACTCACTTCAACCAGTGACTCGTACTGACGAAGTTTCTGAACTGCCTCAAGTGTCGCCTGGTTGTAATTTCTGACGGTGTCCGAAATCCCCTGAAGATAGTTGATCCGTGAAGCAGGAATGATAGATTGTTTTTTCTCGGGAGCGCGAACCGCAGGAATTTTATCCAGCTCCGGATTATGACTGAAGTCGATCGCCTTGATCATGTCACGGAAAAGAGCGTTCACGCCCACGTCATTGAACTTGGAAGCCATTGTCCCGTAAACGGGTAGCTCCTCATCTGTCGGTGACCCCGGATGATTGGCGAAAAGCTGTTTGTTACGACGATATTGTTTCCTCACGTCACGAAGAGCGTCTTCCGAACGTGGCTTTTCAAATTTGTTAACTGCGATGAAGTCAGCAACGTCGAGCATCTCAATTTTTTCAAGCTGAGTGGCGGCCCCGAATTCCGGCGTCATCACATATAATGTTTTGTTTGCGACTTTGGTGATTTCATCCGAGGCCTGGCCGATGCCGGAAGTTTCTACCAGCACGAGATCAAAAGGCTGAGATTTTAAAAACTGAACGACCTTCTGGATCTCAGGAGAAAGTTCATTCTGCGAATCGCGGGTAGCAAGAGAACGGATGTAAAAATTGTCATAGGTAGCCGAACCGAGACGAATACGGTCACCAAGAAGGGCGCCCTGATTTTTCTTTTTGGTCGGATCCACCGAAACCAGTGCGATCTTTTTATTGGGATAGTAGCGGTGAAAGCGAAGAAGGAGTTCATCAATGAGTGATGACTTCCCTGCCCCACCTGTACCCGTAATACCGAACACCGGGATTTTCCCCGCAGTAACTTCAAAAGGAAACTCTCGATTATTTTCGATGAAGGTAATGACCTTCGCCACTTCGTAAGATGAAAGTTTTTTGTCTTTTAATTTTTTGAAGTCGACGGACTCGATGGTTGAGTAATCACACTTGGCGATCATGTCATCGATAATGCCATTGAGGCCCAATGATGTTCCGTCATTCGGGTGATAAATTCTTGTGATGCCGCTTTTATGGAGCTCTTCCATTTCCGGAGGTGTGATCACGCCGCCGCCACCGCCGAAAATTCTGACGTTC
>JBJMLZ010000036.1:0-6141 GCA_045805035.1 Bacteriovoracaceae bacterium | reverse complement strand
GTCACGGCATGTACGACGATGATGACGGATCACTTGCGGGCGGCGGTCTTATTGCCGGCATTGGTTTTGTCGAAGGCACGCGGATCATGGCGGTGGTGAATAACTACACGGTGAAAGGCGGCACCATTTCTCCGGCGGGTCTCCGAAAAATTCTTCGCGTGCATGAGATTGTGATGAAGAATCGCCTTCCCCTCGTGACACTTGCAGAAAGCGGCGGCGCCAATCTCAACTACGCTGCCGAAGTTTACATAGAAGGTGCGCGGGCATTTGCCAATCAGGCGCGATTGTCTGCGATGGGAATTCCCCAGATTACCGTAGTCCATGGAAATGCTACCGCAGGTGGCGCGTATCAACCGGGGCTTTCAGATCACATTGTTCTCATTGAAGGTCAGAGCAAAATGTTTCTCGCCGGCCCACCGCTGGTGAAGGCCGCGACCGGTGAAGACGCCAACGATGAAACTCTTGGCGGAGCGGAAATGCATGCAACCGTCTCCGGCACCGGAGAATATCTCGCGAAAAATGATATGGAAGCGATCGGTATCGCCCGGGATATCGTGAAAAATCTGGGGTGGGTGGTGGCACGAAGCGCTTGCTCCCATCGAGAACCGTTGTACGCACAGTCTGAATTAACCGGCATCGTTCCCAAGGATTCCAAAAAGCCTTACGACGTGAGAGAAATCATCCTCCGACTTGCAGACAATTCCGAATTTCAGGAATTCAAAGGCGACTACGAATCCCAAACGATCTGTGCCAAGGCCCATATCATGGGAAATGTTTGCGGCCTTATTGGTAACAATGGCCCGATCACTGCCAAGGGTGCAGGCAAAGCCGCACAGTTTATAGAGACATGTGAGCAGACTGGAGTTCCTTTGATCTTTCTTCACAACACCACTGGTTTCATGGTGGGAACTGATAGCGAACATAGTGGCATCATCCGTCAGGGCTCCAAGATGATTCAGGCAGTAGCGAATTCTACTGTTCAGAAAATTTCCTTCGTGGTCGGTGGTTCATTCGGTGCGGGAAACTACGCCATGTGTGGCCGCGGATTTGATCCTGATTTTATTTTTTCCTGGCCGAATGCCAGGACCGCAGTGATGGGTGGTGAGCAGGCGGGGAAAGTCCTGCGCATTATCTCGGAAGAAAAGGCAAAGAAAACCGGAGAAGCAGTCGACGAAGCGAAGCTCTCTCAACTTGAAAAGAAAACCGCTGAAAAACTGGAGGCAAGCTCCACTGCTTTGTTCAGTACTGCTCACCTCTGGGATGACGGCATCATTCATCCACAGGACACAAGACGTGTCTTAGGATTTTTATTAGAAACCGGAAAAGAAGCGCGCGAAAGAAATCTTCGCCGAAACTCTTTCGGCGTGCCAAGGCACTGAGGAATTATGAAATTCACCGCAGAACATGAAGAACTCAAAAAAAGCATCCGGAATTTTGTAGAAAAAGAAATCAATCCGCATGTTGATAAGTGGGAAGATCATCCGCCGTTTCCTGCGCACGAGCTCTTTAAGAAAATGGGTAAGCTCGGCTTTCTCGGCATTACCAAGCCGGAAAAATACGGCGGTCTCGGTCTCGATTATTCATTCAACATCGTTTTCGCCGAAGAGATGGGAGGAGTAAAATGCGGCTCAATCCCCATGGCGGTCGGTGTACAGACAGACATGTGCACGCCGGCGCTTGCGAAGTTTGGTTCCGAAGAATTATGCCGGGAATTTCTCGTCCCTGCGATTCAGGGGGAGATGGTTGGTTGTATTGGTGTGAGTGAAACCGGTGCGGGTTCCGATGTAGCAAGCCTCAAAACCACTGCGACATCTTCCGGTGATGATTACGTCATCAATGGCAGCAAGATGTGGATCACCAATGGTTTCCAGGCAGACTTCATGTGCCTTCTCGCCAACACTTCCGACGGTGCTCCTCACAAGAATAAATCACTTATTATTGTTCCGATGAAAACCAAAGGCATATCTGTTTCAACCCCGTTTGATAAAATCGGCATGCGCGCGTCTGATACCGTTCAGGTTTTCTTTGACAACGTTCGTGTACCGAAGAGAAATCGCATAGGCGACGAGAACCAGGGCTTCACACTGCAAATGCTCCAGTTTGTGGAAGAACGACTTTATGCCGCCGGTTCAGCAATCAAGCGTCTCGAGTGGTGTGTGCAGGAAACGATCAAGTACACTGCCCAGAGAAAGGCCTTTAATCAGAATATCCTTGATCAGCAAGTCGTGCATTTTCGCCTGGCCGAACTTCAGACCGAGATTGAAGCACTTCGTGCTCTGACTTATGAAGCGACAGAAAATTATGTCGCTGAAAATCAGGAACGTGCAGTGACTCTTGCGAGCATGGCGAAGCTTAAAGCAGGAAGACTTTCCCGTGAAGTGAGCGACTCTTGTCTTCAGTATTGGGGAGGCATGGGCTTCATGACGGAAAATCTCATCGCGCGGTCTTTCCGCGACGGAAGAGTTCTTTCCATCGGCGCCGGCGCGGATGAAGTCATGTTAAGCATCATCGCTAAGAGCATGGGGACATTACCAAAGTCAAAATGAAAACTATCAAACGCATCCTCATTGCCAATCGCGGAGAGATCGCCCATCGGATCGCACAGACCGTCCGGAAGATGGGAATCGATCCCGTGATTGTTTATAGCGATGCGGATATTGAAACTCTTACTGTAAAAGAAGCTTCTCAAGCTATTCACATCGGAGCAGGACCGGTGAGTGAATCGTATCTCGATCAGGAAAAAATCCTGAAGGCAGCGAGAGATTCCGGAGCGGATGCCATTCATCCGGGTTATGGGCTTCTCTCTGAGAACAGTGAGTTCGCGAAGAAAGTAGTGGCAGAAAAATTCATCTGGATCGGTCCCACTCCGGAGAGCATGGAAAGAGTGGCAAGTAAAAGCCGCGCAAAAGACGTAGCGGTAAAAGCAAACGTTCCTGTTCTCTCCGGACATCAGGGAAAGCAGGATCTCTCGTCATTTAAAGATGCAGCAACGAAACTCGGTTATCCGCTGCTTCTGAAAGCGGCTGCAGGCGGTGGTGGTCGTGGTATTCGTCGCGTGAATAATGAGAAAGAGCTTGAAGAACAACTGGTGATCGTACGTTCCGAAGCGAAGAACGCTTTTGGCGATGAGGAAATTCTCCTCGAGAAATTTTTGCCCGAGGCCCATCACATTGAGGTGCAGGTCTTTGGTGATGAACAAGGAAATGTGGTTCATCTTTTTGAGAGAGACTGTTCGGCACAAAGAAAAAACCAAAAGGTTATTGAAGAATCGCCCTCACCTGCGATCTCAGCTGAACTAAGAAAAAAAATCTGTGAATCGGCAGTGGAGATTGCCAAAACTGCCCATTATACCAACGCAGGGACGGTTGAGTTTCTGGTTACTCCTACGGGTGAATATTATTTCCTCGAGATGAACACGCGCCTGCAGGTTGAACATCCGGTGACGGAAATGGTGACAAAACTGGACCTCGTCGAGTGGCAGATCCGAATTGCACGTGGAGAAAAACTTCCACTTTCCCAGGACAAGATCACATCTACCGGTCATTCGATAGAACTTCGTCTTTACGCCGAAGATCCTTATGATCAGATGAGGCCGCAAACCGGCCGCATTCGTGGGTTTCGTTTTCCGGCTGCCCGGGTTGATCATTTTCTTTCTGATCGCACGGTCATTTCGCCTTTCTATGATTCAATGCTCGCCAAAATTATTGTCCACGGAAAAGACCGTGAAGAGGCCCGTCAAAAAGCATTGGTTGCCATTGATGAAACACTGGTATGGGGCCTTAGGACAAACGCCTCATATCTGTCTGAGATTCTTTCCTCAAAGTTCTTTCGAGAAGGAAAGACCTATGTGAGAAGTCTTGAGACGATTGCCCAGACTCCTCAGATTCCGGACAAAGAAAAAATTCTCACTGCCATGGAGAAGGTAGCGGTTCTCTCTCTTAGAAATGGAAAGGATAGCTGGAGTAATTCCGCAGGAAGAAAACAACTCGTGGCGCTTTCCTGCGCGAATGAAAAAAGAACATTTGAAGTCGTCGCTTGCGATGGCGACTACGCAGTGAAATCAGATGTTCGTGATACGATCTTTGAAAAATTTCTGCCTCAAAGTTTTCCATGGCTAACTGAAGGCAAAGACTTTTTCATCGACTCCCTGGAGATTAGAAACCTTCTTTACGTCAGAGTGAAAGAAGAACGTGCGGCGGATCCTGACAGTATTTCCTCGCCAATGGATGGCACGATCATCAGGCTCCTGAAGAAAAATGATGATGAAGTAAAACAGAATGAAACGGTAGCGGTGCTTGAAGCCATGAAAATGCAGACAGAACTCAAAAGTCCACGCGCAGGCATCATCAATACGGTTTTAGTCGCAGAAAAACAAATGATCAAAAATAAACAGCTCATTATGAAGCTGAAGAAGGATAAGGCATGAGTCTCCCGGAAACGCTGAAAGGACTTCGTCTTCCCGTTGTTGCCGCTCCTATGTTTCTTGTCTCCAACGATCGCCTGGTGATTGAGTCGTGCAAGAACGGGGTGGTTGGAACGTTTCCCGCTCTCAATCAAAGAACGACTGACGGTTTCCGCACGTGGGTTCAGGAAATTAAAAAAGAGCTTTCTGAGTTTGAGAAATCTTCAGGAAAGAAGGCAGCACCGTTCGGCGTAAACCTCATTGCTCATAAGTCCAATCCGCGTCTTGAAGATGACCTCAAAGTTTGTGTGGAAGAAAAAGTCCCTCTCATCATCACTTCGCTCGGCGCAGTTTCCGAGCTTGTTGACCGCGTTCATTCTTACGGAGGCATTGTATTTCATGATGTGACGACTCTTCGTCACGCGCAGAAAGCCGCAGAGGCCGGAGTCGATGGCCTTATTCTTGTTGCCGGAGGTGCCGGCGGGCACGCGGGAAGAATCAATCCTCTTGCCCTCGTCGGCCAGGTAAGAAAGTTTTTTAACAAAACAATTCTTCTCGCGGGCTCAGTCAGTCGCGGTGATGACATCCTGGCCGCCGAAGCGATGGGCGCAGATCTTGCTTATATCGGAACTCGCTTTATTGCTACGACTGAAAGTGGTGCTCAGCCTGAGTACAAGCAAATGATTCTCGATGCAGAATCAACCGATATTATCTACACTCCAGCAGTTTCCGGAGTGCCGGCAAGCTTCATGAAAGCGAGCCTCGAGAAAGCGGGCATTAAAGACTTTAACGATCGCGGTGAAGTGAACTTCGGTGACAAGCTCACTTTAGGCGATGAAGCGAAGGCCTGGAAAAATATCTGGTCGGCGGGACACGGAGTGGCCAATATCAGCGAAGTGTTCACGGTGAAAGATCTCGTCGATAAACTTGAATCCGAATATAGGGCCGCCCGCAAGCGGATTAATGCGTGAAACTCTCCTGCGGGGTTGTTCCCGTTCGTAAAAAAAACAATCACTGGGAATTTCTGATTCTTCGCTGCTACAAGAACTGGGATTTTCCCAAGGGCATGAAAGATCCCGGCGAAGAACCTCTCGAAACTGCCATCCGTGAATTTCAGGAAGAGACCGGCCTAACCAAAGTTGATATTGTTTCAAAAGAACTCTACATCGAAACCGAACCCTACAGTCAGGGAAAGATTGCGCGCTATTATCTCGGCAAAGTCACCGACGATCAAGAGATCGTGCTTCTTCCGAACCCGGTGACGGGAATTCTTGAACATCACGAATATCGCTGGATGAAAGCGAGGGATGCTGAAGAGCTACTCGTGCCCCGACTGAAGAGAGTCCTTCATTGGGCAGAAAAATATCTAGCGATATAAAAGCGTGAGATGAACCGCCAGGTGATCACTCGGGAGAAGTGGTCCCTGGAAAAAAATTCGCTCAATCGCAGTCGCCGAAACTTCGTCATAAAAAGCTTTCGACATCCAGAATCCATCAAAAGTTTTTTTCGGACTGTCGGACGGATAGGTCGGACCTTCAAAGACTGATGTCCATCCGGAGTCGGTGAGAATATTTGTTTCGTCGTTTTCCGGATTACTATTCAGATCACCAAAAATAATCGTCACTTCATTTCCAAAGGCCTTTTCAATGGCCTCAAACTGTTTCTTTCTCACCAAGGGAAGAGCAAAATGAAGATGAGTGGTGAGAAACCAGCGCGAGCCGATCTTCATTGTCACATAT
>JBJMLZ010000035.1:0-9555 GCA_045805035.1 Bacteriovoracaceae bacterium | reverse complement strand
CTTCGTTCGTGCCAAAACTTTTCCGGAGATTCGTGACGGTCATCATAGTTCAGGTCTCAGATACTTCAGCACGGTCTTCGCCATAATCTTGTGCCCTTCGGGATTCGGATGAATGCCATCAGGAAGATTGAGCTTCGGATCACTTGCAACTCCTTCAAGGATAAACGGGATAAAAATCAGGTGATGTTTTTTTGCGAGTGTCGGGAAGATTTTCCCGAATTTCTCAGTGAATTCCTTTCCAAAGTTTGGTGGCATCTTCATGCCCGCAAGAATGACCTTGATCCCCTTGCTCTTTGCCTTCGTGATGGTGCTGTCGAGATTTTTTTCAGTCTCTTCCGGCTTCACTCCGCGAAGTCCGTCGTTGGCACCGAGAGCGAGAACCATGATTTCCGGTTTTGCTTTCAGGTACCAGTCGAGGCGTTTGTCCGCGCTCGCCGAAGTGGAACCTGAAACACCACCATTAATAACTTTAATATCGGGATTAGTTTTCTTCAGTTCCTGTTCAATGAGATAGGGATACGCTTCTTCCTTGGCAAGATGGTACCCTTCGGTGAGGGAATCCCCCATCACGAGAATGGTCGTTGCACTGGCGAGTGAACTCACCAGCACAAACAGCAGGGCGAAATACTTCACACTTTGTCCTTAAAATATTTTTTGTAAAAGGCAGGACGGATCGCGAACGCGGACCACAGAATCGGTCGCATCACCGGTTCAAGAACGGAGGGAGAACATTCAAAGTAAATATCATCGATGATCTTTGAATGTTTCTCATTCAGTTTCACCACCCAGTGCACGTGCCGCCAGCGCGACAAGGGCCATGGCAGGACTTTTCCTTCATCAATAAAAGACCAGGCCTTGTTCGAGCCTTCTTCGTGAGTGACGACACTCACCCACCGCTTAGAAAGGAGCGAAGGGAGCTGAAGATCGAGATGAATCTCGTCTCCCTTATGGACTCCATCGAAGCGCTTGATCGTAAAACCCATGCCCGGCGGTTTGAGCGCAGTGAAAAGCTTCTCATTGAAGTTTTCCTTCACCGTCTCAAACGGAGATGACACGGTCGTCTCGAAATACAATTTCATTTTTTGGCTTTGAGCATTTCCACGTCGGCCTTGAGCTTCTGGATTTCAAGCTTCATCTCAGCGATCATTCCATGAAGACGATTGATCTCTGCTACATTAGCATCAATACGTTCCCATTTGTTTTTCCCGTCGAGAGAATCGTTCTTGAAGTACTTCTGATCTTCAGGCTTAAGATAGCCGTAGTTGTTGGTGTTCATCTGAGCAAAGGCGGGAAGAGAAATAAGAGCAAGTAAGATGAAGCCGAAGCGCATGGGAAACTCCTTTTTTGCCCTATCATACAGCAAATTCCCCTTTGGTTGCACTCCGAGCGTTCTACTCGGCTATACAGACTGTTTGCCTTCCGTGATCTCCAATGCTTAAAATATTTCATGCATAAAATTGCGTGCTTGTTCTCCTTTCAGGAATCCAGCTGGGTCAGCTGCCAAAAGATTGTGTTCAATCTTCATAAGACCTATGAGGCCGTCCCCGGCCACAAGATCTTAAACTTCGATTACAATCACGAAAGCGTAGGGACTGACCTCATCAAGCTCGTCATGGAAATTGAAAGAGAAAGGCCCGACACTATCGTGATCCTGGATCACAAGCCTCATCCGATTTATCTTCTTAGCATTCTGTTTTCGAGAATGACTGACTGGCCGAAACCGAGAATCATTTTTCATGTGTTCGGCGATTTCACCCTTTATTACAAAGAATGGTATGAGCTCTCGAAACTCCTCAAAGACTTTCCGGTGGAGTTTGTCGTGGCCTCTGACCGCCAGAAAATTCTCATCGATCAGTTTCTCATTCCCCCAATGGCCTCTGTTGTCTGCCCTTTCCCGGTCATGCCGGAAGATTTTTATTTTGACCCTGATGAGCGCAGCAAACAGAGAAAAGAATGGGGCGTGAATGATGATGATGTGGTTTTCACTTTCACCGGAAGAATCTCACGTCAGAAACGCGCTCACCTGCTCCTGAAATCTTTCCATGAGGCGCTGGAGCGCGATCCGCATCTCAAGGCCCGTCTTTACATCTACGGCCAGCCCGACGATCTCGGGGATAATTTCCTGAATCAGTGGGAAAATGAAAATGAGTACTTCCGGAAGATTCATCGCCTGTATCAGGCCCTGCCTTCTCGTACTCGTGAACGCATTCACTTCATGGGGAATTATCCCAATAAAGAACTTCGCAGTGTTTATGCTGGGGCAGACTACTTTATCAATCTGTCAGTTCATAACGATGAAGATTTTGGAATGAGTGTCGCAGAAGCACAGTTCTGCGGTCTTCCTTCGATCCTGACCGACTGGGGGGGACTGGCGTCTTTTGAACATCACACACTTCCGGAAGCCACGAAATTTCTCAAAGTCACGTTCGGTCAGCATTCAAAAATTATCCGGAAAGAAGCTGTTGTGAATGCCATTCTTGAGGCAGCGGCATCTGCCCACTCTTTCCCCCGTGAAAAACTGGTGGAACTATCCCGTCAGAAGTTCTCGGTGCAAATCGCCGCAGAGATCATAGAAAAGACTCTTGAAAGAAAAGCACTGCCGTTCGTGTCCTTTAGTGAATTTCACACGACAATCGCCAGACGAATGATGTTTAGAAAACCTGTCTACATGACCCGTCAGAATAAAATAAGTCCCATCTACCGGAAGCTCTATACATCTTATGTCAGAAACAATTCTTAAAGAGATTTTTGCCAGACCTTCCGCTCTCACGCAGAGTAAGAATTACCTGATGGTAAATGCGGGCGACAATCCCAAGTACGTCTGGGATTTTTATCCGCTTGCCCAACCCTACTATCATGAGTTCAACCCATATTTCGTTCACCTGATTCAAAAAGAAGAAGTATTCTCGCAGTTCAGGATCTTTACTGTGCGTGATGGGATTTATGCCTTCGCGGATTTTCTCGTAAAAAATCTGAAGCAAATACCGAAGTGGAAAACGCTTTTCCTGATTCCGGCCGAATATACTCCCCTGGTCCCGAAAATTCTCCGTCCGCAATTTCTCTGTTACTCGACAGGCCAGGTGAAGCGACCGGACCTGAAAAAGGCAAAGAAAGTTTCCGTGTTCGCACTCATGTGCGATCAATATTTCGGTAACTATGAAACTGTTGAGAAAAAACTTGAGATGATAAAAGAGCTTCCTGCAGACGCCGGCATTCAGGTTTGTATGAGTCTGAGAAAAAATCCTCTTCTTCCCGAAGAGAAAGAAAATCTCCATTATATTCATCTCCCCGAAATGGTTCGCAAGGCAGCTGGTAAGAGAGAGATTCAATGGGTGAGGCTCCGTGATTTCATGGACCAGTCCTCATTTAAAGATCATGTCCTCCTTGATCTTCTGGAAGGTCAAAAACTCACTTGCGACAGCTTTCTTCATTATAAGTTCCTTCAGCGTGGAGGAACGGTCATGGGGCTTCCGGTGTGGCAGCAACAACAATCGCTCTTTGAACTGGACATCTGCTTTAATCAGAAGCTCCAGGTGCATTCACTTCCCGATGTGGCGGATCGTTTTGCGGAAATTCTGTTTTTCGCGAAGTCGACAAAGATGGACCTGGTAACCTATCCGTTTTTTCATTCGGAAGTGGTGAAGGCCTTAGCGCCGGCGCTTTGAGCGCAATTGGAAATAGATTTTCACTTTGTCCCAGGCCGAAAGCCGGTGAGAGATGACTTTTCCCAGATAATCATCCCAGTTAATCGGAACATCCTTTGATCCGCTTTTCAGATTTCTCGTCTGGAGAAGAAAAGGTGTAACCACTCTGTTCATCGACCAGACGTAGTGACAAACGAGTTTTCCGTCCATCCAGAATGTGATCACGTCGAATCGTTGAAGCTCACGATTGCCGACTTCAACAACGATCTTCTCCCCGACTTTTATCAGAGGTTCCATGGATCCGGAGACGATGACGCCTTTGAAGATGGGATTCTTCCGGATTCTTTCAAAGTCTTCTCTCTTCAGTTCCATTTCATTCCTCCGCGTTCAAGAAGAAAACCTGTGCCGTAGAGAAAGACGATCACGTAATGAAGAAGAGCAACGAGAGGGAAATGCCAGAACCGGTTTCGCTTTGAAGAAAGTCCCATGCTCACGGCAAGAATCATGACGACATAAACTTTAGCGAGCTCAAACACGAGAAGCGGATTGGCAAAGATCAGAAGATGCAGCAGAACAAAAATGGAAGGCATCCAGAACATGGCACCTCTTCCGCCGTGTTTTCGGATAAGCCTTGAGCGCCAGAAACCCGCTCCCAGCGTCGGGCGAACGAGCGAGAAAAGATTTTTTCTCCGATAATGACCAACTTTCATGAGCGGGTGATAAAACATCCGGGCACCAGCACGCTCGAGGCCCTGCAGTAACCACGTCTCTTCTGCACGGCTGAAGTCTTCCGGAAAAGGATGCGCTTTTATGAGTGTCGATCTGATCCAGAGATTACACGACGTGAGTTTTTCTTCTGTCGCAGACACAATTGTTTTTCCGAGTGACTGGTGACGGGCGAAGGTTACACCCGTGCATAGAGGTGAAGAGAGAGCGATCGAAACACTTTCCTGAAAATAACTCATCGGTGCTGCGGGCCCGTCTGGTCCGCCCAGGACATCAATCTTCTCATTGCTCAAAAATTGAGACACTGTCTGCCAGTAACCATTTTGCCAGTAAGAATCATCATCAATGAGATGAACCCACTCAGTCGTCACCATTGTCAGCGCTTTATTGCGGGCCGCTCCCGGAGAAAGCTGGATGGGACTTTCTTCTTTCCTGACGATCCCCGGATAGGAAGAAAGGTAATCAAGAATCTTGTGACTCAAAGGAAGTCCATTGGCAAAAAGCACCAGCTCAAAAGGCGGCGCTGCTCTGAGCGAGTCCAGACATTTTAGTAGGAGTTCCTCTCGTCCATGAGTTATTATTAAAACACTAAATGAAACCACGAGGATCCTTTGGCCTTCTGTCTGGATTTTCATCATCATATCATTCTTGTCAGAGGCGCGGAAGGAACCGTGGCGGAAAAACTCCGCACTGAGTTTCATTATTTTCTTTCGCCTGATGCCTATCCGGAACTCACCCTCGAACTTCATCACGGCGCCCTTCCTTCTACTCCCTCAGTACCGGTCGATAAGATCACCGAGACCTGTCTCATTTACCGGCTCGGCAGCAGAAGGTATGTCGACTACTTTGGTGAGGCATTGACGATGATCGATGAAGACGCCAAAACGATCTCGATCACCGCCCTCTCAGAAGAGCGGCTTTATGAGCTGGCGTTTCTTACGATTCACTCACGCGCTGGCGAATTTCTTGATCGCGCGGGTTTCTCCCGCCTTCACGCACTCGCGGTCTCCTACAAGGGGACCAATGCAGTGGTGATGCTTCCTTCACGCGGAGGAAAGAGCACGCTCCTTTCCCACCTTCTTGAGAACCCGGATATCAAAATTATCGCTGACGATATGCCACTGGTGGATCGCCGGGGAAGAATTCTTCCTTTCCCCACCAAAATCAGCGTGACGGAAAAACCCGAGAGCGGTGAACTCGCCAAACTCAACTGGAACGAGTTTATGCGCGCACACTATCCGCCGAAGTGGACTGCTACTTTATCTGCGCTTCCCGAGCGCCTGGAAAACTCTCCCGAAAAAAATCCCGTTCTTCTTATTCAGGGAGTTCGACTTTCCCACGGTGAATCTTTGATTTCGCCAACGCCGAAGTGGCAGATGCCGGGTGCACTTCTTGAGCACATGGTAATCGGCATGGGCCTTCCGCAGATTCTCGAAATATTTCTTAAGATGAATTTCACTGATGTTTTTAAACTTCTTCATCATGCGATTCTTCGCTCATGGTGTGCGCTTGCACTTTTAGTGCGCGCAAAGACTTTCACTTTCTATATTGGCCAGGACAAATCCTATAATGCTCAACTTCTCCTCAATCTCCTTAGCGAACACGAAAGTTAAGTACACAGCTTTTGCTGTGGCCTATGTCGTCGCCTTGATGCTCTATTGGCCAGGCCTTTCCGGAGTTCCGGTCTGGGACGATATTACGTTCTGGTTCTTCGATCCCGTCATGAGACCAACCTTTCCTTATGCGGAAATCTGGAAGAACTTTACCTGGCCTTTCAGTGTCTCTTTGCAAAAGTTTTTCTTCAATCTCTTCCACACCCGCTACTGGATTTATCACAGCATTAATTTCGCTCTTCATGCATTCAATTCGTGGCTGGTATTTCGACTTCTTCTCCTTATGCGGCTGAAGATCGGCCTTGCCTTTGCCGGGTTTGTACTCTTTCTTCTTCATCCCGCCTGTGTCATCACCGTGGCGTGGATGGTTCAGCTGAAAACTCTTGTGTGCTTCACCTTCGCGATCGGAGCACTCATCATTTATCTTCAGCGCGGATCTTCACGCCGGATGATTTTTTCCTATGTCCTTTATCTTTTTTCCATTCTCTCTAAATCCGCCTCGCTGCCACTTCCGCTCGTCATGCTTTTTTTCATCGAAAAACCTGTTTTCAGAAAGCAGAACCTCGCCATCATTCCTTTTTTCCTCATTTGCGCGTTCGGGGCCTACCGGATCAACTATAGTCACCTTGCCGTGACAGCGGTGAAAGATGCGCTTGAAACAACTGGTAAAGGAATCCCAAAGAAAGCAATTCAGGAGCGGCAGGAAGAGGAAGTTCAGGGTGGCGAAGAATTTACTCCGCTGTCCGACGAACCGCTGGTGAAATCAACTGAGAGATTCGAACCTCAGGATGTAGGATATCGCCCTTCGCAAGAAGGTCAGGCAGCAGTTGAACCAACGAAAACTCTCGTTGAACTCAGTCCTTTCGCTGCCAAGAGAAGGCTCTTCATCAAAACTCTTTATTATTACTTCTGGCAGGCCTATACGCCAATGAACAATGCTCCGGTGAAAGGACAAAATCCGTATCCACCATCTGTCTGGGATTATCTGCATCTTATTTTTCTTTGTATTTTGATTCTCATTTCAGTGCGATTTTATTTTTTCTATTTCCTCGCGGCCGCGCACATCTTTCTTCTTCCCTATTTTGGATGGATTCCTGCGCCTTATATGAATGTCACGTGGGTGAGTGACCAGCATCTCTACATCGCTCTTCCATTTTTTCTGGGCGCCTTCCTCACCATCATGGGGCATCTCAAATTCAAATGGAGACCCTTACTTGTGGCGCTGCTGGCGTTGTTCTTCATCATAAAAACAAGAGAGGCGGTTCCTTACTATAAAAACAATACGGCGTTCTACGGAGCGAGTATCGATCACAACTTTAACAACATCCCTCTCGTTTACAATCTCGCGATGATCTATATCTCTGAAGGAAAAAGACAGGAGGCGATTGACCTCCTCGAGCTCATTTTCAGCGTGAGTAAGTCAGAGGTCTACCTTCGTGAGAATAAATTTTTCCCGTATCTTCTTCACCTCCACGGACAACTGAAACAAAACGAGGAAGCGAAGTGAACATTTCAATCGCGGGGCTTGGCCATCTTGGATTGCCACTGGCGAAATCTTTGCAAAATGACAGACATCATGTCGTTGGTACAACCACTTCCTCTGATAAGAAGATCGCCCTTCTGCGTGAAAACATTTCCTGTGAATTTCTTCGTTCACCGGATCTTCCAACGAAACTCATTACTCAATGTGATTGGCTCGTGCTGAATATCCCACCCTTCGAAGGTCAACTGAACTGGTATCAGTCCTGGGACTTAAGCGAAACAAAAAGAATACTTTTTGTGAGTTCCACTTCTGTACTTCGTGAAGGCCCCAACAGCGTCCTTCTTCGTGAAGAAGAAGAGTGGATCAAAAGCCTTTCCCTTTCATCGACGATCGTGCGACCGGCGGGACTTATCGGTTCCGGCCGTCATCCCGGGAAACATCTCTCCGGAAAGGCCGGCATCAAGGGAAGACTGAATCCCGTGAATCTCATTCACACCGAAGATGTCGTTGGACTCATGAGGACGATTATTCAAAAAGAAATTCTCGGAGAGACCATCGAAGCTGTTTCGGATGAACATCACACCAAAGTTGAATTTTACACTGAATACTGCAGGAGAAATAACCTGCCTTTACCTGAATTTGATCTGAACGATCATTCACCAGGCGCCATCATCTCCAACGAAAAGATGAAGCGCTATTACCAGCTGAAATTTCCTACAATGCTCGGAAGATCTCTGTAATTTCATTCTCAGAGAGAAGATCATTCTTGATTCCCTTCTCTTTCAGGAATTCCGGATTGTACATCTTCGACATCGCGCGCTCACCACCGTCATTGAGACAGGTAATGATCCGCTGGCCTTTTCCTCCGCGAAGAGCAGTGTTGAATGCTCCGGCGAGATTCAGCATGGAAGACATGCCCATCACAAGACCTTCTTCCTTCCGCACAAAATTGGCGAGGTATTGAATCTTCTGATCATCAATCGTGTAACAACGATCCTGCTGAATGTGTTTGTAGTTTTCCACCAGACGCGTGATCCCCACACCTTCGGTCATGGTGTACTTTCCGTCGGAATCAAACTGTCCGTGTTCAAAATAATTCGCGATCCCTGATCCCATCGGATCCGGCACGACGATTTGAATCTTCGGATTTTTTTCTTTCATGTATTTGGAAATCCCCGCCGCTTGTCCGCCGGAACCGGAAGCGAGAACAACCGCATCGATCTTTCCGTCCATCTGCTTATATATCTCAGGGCCTGTCGTGAGGTAGTGAGACATGTAGTTATCCGGATTATCAAACTGGTTGGCCCACCAGTAATCAGGACGGCTTGTTCCGATTTTCTTTCCGACCTTAAAGAAGTGGCGCTCATCCGAATACGCGCATGCAGCTGTCTCGACGATCTCTGCTCCGTAGAGCTTCAGCACTTTGTGTTTTTCAACCGCCATCCCTTCCGGCATGACGACAATAACTTTGTAACCAAGCGCCTGACCCACCATCGCAAGACCAATACCAGTATTGCCTGCAGTTCCTTCAACGATGGTCATGCCCGGTTTCAGGTCTCCGCGCACGATCGCTTCTACTACCATGTGAAGCGCCGGACGATCTTTGATCGTTCCGCCGGGATTGAGGTTTTCGCACTTCATGAAGATCTCACAGCCGCTGATGCGACTTAAAGACTGGATCTTGATGATCGGTGTGTTGCCGATCGCTTGCAAGAGTCCTGTGCTTCTGAGCTTCGTTCGAAGATCCATTTCAATTCCTCGTAATTTAAGGTAGGGTTGTCCTTGAGTTTATACTAGAAAAGGTCCCTGATGTCTTTAAAACTTGCCCAGTATTTCCATACAGATAGATTCAAAACGGCCACTGTCGTCATGGACGTTAATGAAGTCCGTTCATCGGTTGATGAACTCATTTGCTTGATGTTTCCCCAGCGCGGATGCCGGGGAACAATCACCGAAGAAGACCTGAATAAATCCGTCGTGGCCCTGAAAAATCGCCTGGAAAAGTATATTAATTCTGTCGTCGTTCTTCGTCCGTCAATTAAAGGCAAGGCGACTGAGATCGCTGAAGACTTTCTTAACAAGCTTCCCG
>JBJMLZ010000034.1:0-20546 GCA_045805035.1 Bacteriovoracaceae bacterium | reverse complement strand
GCTTATTCCTACATTGGGATATTACGATGCGACTCGCTTAAAGACGGTTGGCGGCCCAAGCTGGGTTTCAAAAACGATGGTGAAGGAACAAAAGAATCTCGGCACTCTTTATTTCGTGGGTGATGATCCGAAAGACATCAATCACGAGATGCTCACAAAGTTCCAGGAGATTTACGGAAAGCCTGCTTCATTTATCGAAGTTCTGAGTCTTGATGCCATGAAGATTGGTAGCGATGCTCTTGGTATCACCGGGAACGTCGGAAGTCGCGACGACTTCGATGCCCGACTCAAGTCCGCCGGAAAACTCAAAGGTCTGACGACGGAATGGGATTTCAAAGAAGGCGTGTGGCTGAAAAAAATGAACGCGATGACTATCACCAGAGGTGAAATCGTAAAACTTTTTGAAGCAGGATCTCTTCAGTAATCAGTTTGGATATTTCAGATAGTAGATCTGCTCAAAGTTACGGCCAAAGTCTTCAAGATCCAGACCGTAGCCTACGATGAATTGATCTTCGATCTTCTTGCCGGTCAAATCCGGCTGGATGTTCACCGCGCGTTTATAAGGCTTATCAAACAGAGTGATGACTTCGAGTGAGCGCGGTTGCGCGAGAAGAATACGCTTTTTCAGGAAGCTTAACGCACGACCTGTGTCGACAATTTCTTCCACGATCACCACATTGCGGTCCATCAGATTAGTCGTGAAATCTTTGTTGATGGTAATGGTCCCATGGTTTTCTTTGCTTCTGCCGACTGCCTGGAGTTTGACGAAATCAATATAGACCTTCACGCCTTTGATCTCCCGGGCCAGATCTGCGAGGAAGACCATACTTCCCTTCAGCACACCAATCAGGACGAGATCCTGACCCTGGTATTTCTGGGATAGAGTATTTCCCAGAGTTTCCACAATTCCTTTAATTTCTTTTGCATCAATGTACTTCACGAACTGACTGCCAACGAAGGAGCCGGGAAACTTATTTTTTTCGTCACTCATATTTGTCCTCGGGTCAAAAATGGTCATTCTAGCAGAGTACTTCGTTCGGTGAAAAGAAAGAGAATGGCAGACGCGATTGATCAAGAAATAGTTTCCCTGTCGTAAATTCTTGTTTCCAGCGCCCCTAAGTGATAAATTTTGTTAATAAATTAAAGGACCTTCTATGTTCAAAAAAATGCTTGATTGGTTTTCCAACGACCTCGCCATCGATCTCGGAACGGCGAACACTCTTGTCTACGCTAAAGATCGCGGCATCATAGTGAACGAGCCTTCTGTGGTTGCCGTTCACCAGGGATTCCGTGGAGAACAAAAAGTTCTTGCCGTAGGTAAAGAAGCAAAAGAAATGCTCGGTCGTACTCCAGGATCAATCAAGGCGATTCGTCCGATGAAGGATGGTGTTATTGCCGACTTCGAAGTCACTCAGGCGATGCTGAAATATTTCATCCAGAAATCTCTCAACGGCTCAAAGCTCATCAAGCCAAGAATCATCATCTGTATTCCTTTCGGGATTACACAAGTTGAAAAACGCGCGGTGAAAGAATCTGCTGAACAAGCAGGAGCTCGCGAAGTTTATCTGATTGAAGAACCAATGGCAGCGGCTATCGGCGCGGGTCTTCCCATCACAGATCCATCAGGAAATATGATCGTTGATATCGGCGGCGGTACGACAGAGGTTGCCGTGATTTCTCTCGGCGGTATCGTTTATTCAAAATCAGTTCGCGTTGCGGGCGATAAGTTCGATGAAGCGATCGTTTCTTATATCAAGAAAAAATACTCTCTTCTCATCGGTGAAAGAACTGCTGAGATGATCAAGATGTCGATTGGTAATGCTTATCCATTCGATGATGAAGTGAAGACCTACGAAGTGAAAGGTCGTGACCTTATCGCCGGTGCTCCGAAAACAATCGAAGTCACTTCAGATGAAATCCGTGAAGCACTCGCGGATCCTATTTCTGAAGTGGTTGAAGCGATCAAGATTTCTCTCGAGAAGACTCCTCCTGAACTTGCGGCAGATATCGTGGATAACGGTATCATCCTCGCAGGGGGCGGTTCACTTCTTGCGAACCTCGATATCCTGATCAAGGAAAAGACGGGACTTCCAGTGTCACTCGCCGAAGATCCACTCACATGTGTGGTACGCGGTTGCGGGATGGCGCTCGAGTCACTCACACTCCTTCGTCAGGTCACTACACTCAGCTGATAAAAAGCAGGGACGATGTCTCAAACCTTTTTCAGTAAGCTGGACCAGGCAGAGAAGAATAATCGTCTGAAGTCTATCGCGCAGACGCGTGGGCCCGTCACCGTCTGGATCAAAGGTGAGAAGGAAAAGCATACTTTTCCGGCCACCAACTATGATTCTGAAACGATGGCGCTCGCCCTTGATACCCGCGAGGATATCTTTCCGAACAACTCACAGGTTCTTTGTAGTTTTGAGTTTCGCGGAATGAATTTTTTCTCTGAAACCATTTTCCAGAAGAGCGTGGGTGATTTTGCCTGCTTAAAGTTCCCAAACATTCTTTATAAATCTGAGAAGAGACAGGCGTTCCGCCTAATGACTTTTCCTCAGCATTTTGTCTGGGCGGTTTTTGATTTCAGTGCATCTTCACAACCGCCGGGTGGAAAAGTTATTGATCTCCGGACCAAGCAGTCCCAAACCGGACTCTTCAGCAACTTCCTGGATCTGGTGGAAGGAGACGAATCCAATCCTTCTCTGTTAAAAATCAGAGTGCAGGATCTTTCTACCAGCGGCATGGCCGTTCATATCGGGACACTCGAATCCCAATTTTTTCCGAAGGATGCCGTCTTTAAAAACGTGAAAATAAAATTTGAAGACGATGAAGTGATCATCCCATCCGTGAAGATCATGTACGCGGCGAGCTTTACCGGATCAGACAAAAACATCAAGAAATTCAAACTCGGCATTCAATTTGAAAATGTCACCAGTGCCCTCGATCTCTGGCTAGGAAAAAAAATCAACAGCCTCCTCCGGGAGAGTGACCACAACTCTGAATTTGAGAAATTCAAAAAGTGAAGGCCATATTTCTCATTATGGTCTTACTTATTTCTTGCACTCACTTAGGGCGTAATGGCTCACCTTCAGAAGGAAAATTCGTTTACACCTATGCCGATGTGAGCGGCACTTACCGGTTGCAGAGAGACGTTAAGTTCATCAAGAAAAAGCTTGTCACCCGTTCTCAGATTCTCGTTCCTTCTGCGGGCGCGGATAAAGTGGTGGAGAAAAGTGTGACGGTCTCGCAAATTGGCAGTGTGAAAGGTCCCAAAGGAAGATCTCTGGTGGTGAGACCTCTGGCCTCCGAGTTTACGGTGTGGCTGGAAGGTAAGAAGTACACTTCGCGGATGCAGTTAAATTCGAAAACAAAATCCATGAAAGTAACTTTGGATAGTCCTGAGACCAAGTGGCAGGGTCAAAGTGACATCAACTTTCCTGCCGGAAAGTATTTTTGTTTTTTTTCTCAAATACCGGAGTGCCTTTATCACAATCAGATGCTTCTGCAGGCACTGGAACACAAAAAACAGACCTATGACTTCTACATCGTCTGGGACAATTACCCCTACGTGCAGGAACAGCTGAACAATGTAGGACAAAATCTTTTTTCCCACGCCACAGTTAAATATGATGGTGAACCAAAAGGCAGATTTCGCTATATAATAGATGTCGATGAGCAGGTCATTTTATACCTGTTCACGAAAGACTTTGAGCTGGCCGGCCAGTCCTGGATCTCGCAGGGAGTAACCGTTACTAAGCCAGGCGAAGAAGTTAAAAGCGAAGAGGAATAAGTGGATAATTTCGGCCAGTTCGTCATCACAGGCATCAAGGGTACAACGCTTACCCCGGAAGAAACAGAGTTCATCCGAGAGGAGAAACCAGGCGGGGTCATTCTTTTCTCGCAAAATTTTGAAGATCCCTCTCAGCTTGCTGAGCTTGTGAACTCGATCCAGAAACTGCGAGATGAGTATCCACTTTTTGTTTCGGTTGATCAGGAAGGCGGTCGCATCATGCGCTTCCGCACTCACTTCACACAGTTTCCTGCGATGCTGGATCTTGCGCGCATGGATTCTCCTAAGCTAGTGTTCGAAATGCATCAGGTAATGGCGAAGGAACTTTCCGCGTGCGGAATCAACATGAGTTATTCTCCGACCTGTGACATTCTCACCAATCCGGAAAATAAGGTCATTGGCGATCGCGCTTACGGGACCGATGCAGAGACAGTAGAAAAATATATCAGTGCGGCCATTCGCGGATTACAAACAAATGGTGTCCTCGCCTGCGCAAAACATTTTCCCGGCCACGGCGATACTTCCAAAGATTCGCACTTTGATTTGCCTCTCGTGAAAACTTCCTTGCAGCAACTTCGTGATCGAGAATTAATTCCTTTTATCAAAGCTTCGAAGTCGCGCGTGGAATTCATGATGATGGCTCACCTTCTGGTTGATGCCATCGATGACAAGCTACCTACTTCGGTAAGTGCCAAGGCCTACGATTTCCTGAGACAGGAAACTAAGTTTAGTAAGATCGTGGTGACCGACGACATGGAAATGAAAGCAATTTCCGACCGATATACTACGGAAGAAGCCGCGCTGATGGCGATCTCGGCGGGTGCCGACATGCTCATCTATCGGACCATGGAAAGTGCCGCTAAGGCAGTGAATGTGGTGAGAGAGCATTCCAAGAAAAGACTCCTGAAAAAAGAAATGCTCGTGGAAAAGCAGACACGCATCGAGCGCTGTAAAAAAGAAAACTTCACGAGCTACCAGCCGATTTACATTCCGAAAATCGTCGATGTTTTCCAGTCACAGGAAGCAAAGTCACTGATGGATCAGTGGAACAAGTTCCTGACTGCTAAAGTCTGAAACGGTCAAATTTGCCCTTTTTCCTGACATTCCCATCGCTTAGCAAATTATTGCTAATCTTAAAGTAGATCTCATAGGAAGAGAGGTTCCAGATTTGATGCACGTTCTACTGCGTAGTGTTTTGATTATTGCGGCACTTGTTGGCCCATGCAAATTCGCGTGGTCACAAAACATTTGTCCGAAAGAGTTTTCTCAGGTCGGCCCTGATTGTATCAAAAACATAAATAAGAATTTCGGTGAAATGAAAATTCCACTCTCGCGTGAGCTGGAAGGAAATATTTATTTCTACAAAACCGCCAACGGTGGATTCGGCAAATTCAAAATCGGTTCGGTAACGTCGAGTAAAGAAGAATGCACGCTCTACCTCGATGCAGTCACTTATCTTGGTGATCAATCGTTTATTCCCAATTCTTCCATTACGATATCGCGTGAAAAAAATCAGTGGCTCGAAAACCGGATTTATCTCGATAAAGAGGGTCTCAGCGCTCTCGAGTTAAAGCGCGGGAACAATGGTTGCGGGATTGTTTTCACGAAGGGAGTGGAAGTCGCACAAACCGGCAGGGAAGAGCAGGCAGCGAAGTTCCAGGAGAATAACATTCTCTTCTATGCTCCTCTGATTCTTGTCTTCATTGCGATCTTTCTCATTGTGCGCGGATTTCTCGAGGAGCAGGACAAGTTCAAGACCGAAGAAGCGCTTCAGGAAGCCGAGAATGCCAAAGGAAAAAATCCGCATCTCTTCCTTCGTCTCACTCGTCCTTTTTATAAAAGATATTTTGTTCCGTTGGTTCAGGGCTCAAAGAACAAACAGGGCCTTAGAACGAAATACCGACAGAAGCTCGCCAATGCCGGCCTCACGAAAGAAATGACGCCGGAAGAATTTGTGGCGCTGAAGTTTTTCATGATTCTCGGCGGGCCATTTGTTTTCCTCGCGGCGAGATGGATCACTGAGGAACAATGGGATCTGAGTTACACACCGATCATGGCGATCGTTGGTTATTACTATCCAAACATCTGGCTCTCGGGCCTCATTTCGAAGCGCAAAGAACAGATTCTCCTCGCGATGCCGTTCATTGTCGACATGCTCGCATTGTCTGTAGAAGCGGGTCTGGATTTCATGGCCGCCATTCAGCGGGTGATTGAAAAAGCTCCGCGCAGTGCTCTGGTGGAAGAATTTGAAACTCTCATTCGCGAAACGAAGATCGGATCTTCAAGGGCGGAAGGTCTTCGTCAGATGGGCTGGAGAGTGAACGTGATTGAGATCAATTCATTCTGTGCCACTCTCATTGCTGCTGACTCAGTTGGTGCTTCGATTGCGCCACTCCTGAAGCAGCTTTCTACTGAGCTTCGTGTGAAGAGATCATCAAGAGCTGAGCAACTCGGTGCCACCGCCGCAACCAAAATTCTTTTCCCAATGATCATCTTTATCATGCCGGCAGTTATCATTGCGATCTTTGCACCGATGATCATGCAGGCCCTCTCCGGAGGACCATCATGAAGGTTAACGTGAGTTTTAACGGAAAACGCTTTATTGATAATGTAGTCTTCGCGGATAACTTCTGGCTGCGACTCACTGGCTATATGTTCAGACAAACTCCACACGTTCCAGGGATTCTGTTTTCTCCGTGTAATTCTATACAGACCACATTCATGAGATTTCCTCTCGATCTGGCCTTCCTTGATAACAATAACCGTGTGGTGAAAATCAAACGGAATATGAAGCCATGGAGAATGACTCCGCTTTACTTCAAGGCGACTAAGACTCTGGAGCTTCCGGTGGGAATTCTTCCGGCGGAAGTCAAAGAAGGCGATGTCCTGGAGGTCACGAATGTTTAAGCTCGTGGCAGTCGGCGGCAGGCTCAGAGGTAAAGAGTTCGTGCTGGAAGAAGGTGAGAACATCGTCGGACGCGCGCAGGATAGTTCAATCGCGCTTCAGGTAGATGGCGTTTCTAAAAAACATCTGAAAATCACCGTGAACGGCGACACGGTTTTTGCTGAAGATCTCGGAAGTTCCAACGGAACGCTCGTCAACGAGAAGCCGCTCACGAAGGCGACATTGAAGGACGGAGACAAGATTGTCCTTCACAATGTGATTCTTCAGCTGGTTTACGTTCTCGAGAAAAAAATCATCATCAAGAAAAAAGTCCTGAAAGATGGCGGCGAAGAAGACGCCTATGATGATCTTGATCAACCCGAGCCGGTTCCGCAGGCGCTGATTGCGAAGCCCATCTGGTTCTTTAAATATAAAGTCATGCCGATCGTTTATAGCTTCAACGAGCAATATGAATGGTCAGCGCTGGTCGGCATTCTTCTCTTTGTCTTCATTGCGATCAACATTGGCCTTACGATTCTTCCTGTCCTGAGAGACAGTCGTGACCTCCTCATTTCAGAAATCGCGATGAGAGGCAAGCAGTACGCTGCTGAAGTCGACCGTTATAACAATATTTATCTCGGTGCGAAGAACTACGATCAGGTCAATACTTCATTCCTTGAAAGTGCGGATGCCGAAGGCGTGAAGAGTTATCATCTGTTCGATCCGCAAGGCCGAGTGATTCGTCCGATCTCCGAGCTCAATACGATTACTTCTGATCAGTTTGATATCGATGCCCTGAATTTCTTCCGCATGGAAAAGAACCAGGATGATCTTCTCATTCGTGGGATTGGGAATAATACCATTGGTATCGCCCGGCCGATCAAGGCCCATGACAAGGCACTGGGTAGAGACATTGTTGTCGCCATCATCTCCGTGAAATTTTCTCCAAGCTCACTCGCACGCGAAGCTTCGAACAATCAGCGCGCCTATCTTGAATCCCTCGTCACCTCAGGCATGGTGGCGATTATTTTCTTCGGGATTCTCTACTACATGACCATCCGTCCGATGGAAGAAATGAGAAAGCAGACTGAGCGTGTTCTCCGCGGAAGACAAAAAGAACTTCAGTCGAAACACCTCTGGAAAGAAATCATTCCTCTCCGGAACACGATCAACAGTATTCTCTCGCGTCTGCGCGATCTTCAGAACACGGACATGCCGGATATGACCGAGATCGAAGAAGATGGACCTTACATAAGAACACTTCATGAGTTCATGATCGGTGCGCAGGGGCCAGTAATGATTCTTAATTCGGAGAAAGTCATTCAGAACATCAATCCTGAATGTGAAGAACTCATTGGTATCAGAGAAAATGCGTCCCAGGGACAATCCATTCTCGATACTGCCCGTGACCAGGGATTTGCCGCCACGATCATTGATCTCTGCGACAAATCGGCGAACAACGAAGGATGTAATCAGAAAGAAACCTACGATGTGAACGGCAAAGAAGTTGAAATCAACGTCGCCGGAATCGTCGGGAAAGATAAGTTTGCCAAGGGCTTTTACGTTACGTTTGTAAGGAACACCTGATGGCCAAGAACGTTCTTGTCCTGAAACATTTCGAGTCGCCAAGAGAGTCCGGTACCTACTACCGGCTGGTGACCCTTACGGGGGCCACGAAGGGCGAGTCGTTTGTTTTGTTAGGGAACAGGATCGTGATCGGTAGAGGCGAGAAGGCCGACGTTAAAATCAATGATGCCAAGGCTTCGCGTGAACACTGCGAGATTACCCGAGTCGGTGATTCGTGGGTGGCGACGGATCTCGGATCGCAAAACGGTGTCATGGTCAATGACAAGAAGATCACGCAACAAGCGCTGAATGAAGGTGACAAGCTCATCGTTGGTCAGACAGTATTCAAATTTGCGAAGGTTGAAGTCAGTTCAAAAAATAAAGTCATTCGCGAGTCGGATGATGAGGAACAGGAAGAAGGAAAGAAAACCGTCGTTCCGTTTGTGATCCTCGTGGTGATCTTCATGGCGCTTTTTCTCTTTGATGACTTTGCTCCCAAAAAAGCACCCAGGGCAAATGCTCCTTTCAGAACAAATCCGATCGATATTACTTCGGCGGAAGATGCGGTCATCAGGAAAAGAAGGGCCAACGAAGACAAGCAGACCAAGGAAAAGCTCGACGATATTTTCAACCGCGGCTTGCGGGAATACCGGGAAGGAAACTACTTCCGTGCCATTCATGAATTTAATCTGGCACTGATTATTGCCCCTCAGGATTCACAGGCAGAGTTCTACCTCCGTAAGTCGAAGGAAGAACTGGACAATGCCATCACCTCTGAGGTTCAGAAGGCGCAAAGAGACGAATCTTCGTTAAAATATAAGAGCGCGATTGTGTCTTATTGTTCGATCATCAGACTTCTCTACAGTGCGCCTGATGATGCCAGATATAAGAACGCTGAGAAAAAAATTAAGGACCTCGAAGTAAAACAAGGAATGGAAGAGGGTGAGACTAGCTGTCTTAAAAAGCAACGTACCAATTGATACGGTACTGGTGGAAACACCGGATGTATCTGAGCGGTATGAAATTTACGTGGGAAGGGCAGAAGACTGCCATGTGCTGATCGATGATCCGCTGATCTCACGTCACCATTTTGTGATCTCAAATGATCACAACGGATGGTATTGCAGAAAGCTCTCCAAACTTGGCACGGTCACGGTGAACGGCAAAGAAGCTCAGAACGAACCTCTTTCTGATGGCGATGAAATTAAATGCGGCATCTATTCTGTTCTTGTTTCAGAACTCGGCGTGATGGGCGCACCTCAGACGAATAACTATAAAATTGCTCACACAGTCTCAGATCATGCAGTGGCCACAGCTCCCATTACTCCGCATGGAAAACCTGTGGCCCAGGAATGGAAAGCAGAACGTGCAGCAACTCCCATACCGGCCACCGAGGAATATCGCAATACCAATTCGCTGGGGCTTGAGGCCCTGAATACGGAAGTATCCGAAGGGCCACTCCTCAATGATGATTCAGCATTTGCAGCTTCATCGGGTGAAGCATCCACTGATCAAGCTTTCAGTGAAGATTTTTCTCAGGGAGAAGAATCGCTCCCAGCAGAAAACCCGGAATACGCCGACGATGGAAACGCTGTCGTTCCGCAGGACGAGTTCGGCATGGCCGCCCTCGAGCAGGATGAAAGAACCCGCGTTGATCAGAGCTTTGTGAATTATGAGCTCGTGCTATTTGGCGAGCATGCTCCTTACGATCGTTATGTGATTGTTGAGAATGAAACATTCATCGGGCGCGACGCGAAGAAATGTCAGATCATTCTCACAGATCCGGAAGTGTCCTCGGTCCATTCTGTTCTGAAGAAGAACGGAAGCATGGTTCTTCTCGAAGATCTGAACTCATCTAACGGCACGATCTTAAACGGCGAAAGAATCAATCGCTCTGCGGTCATGCCGGGTGATGAATTTGTCATCGGCAGTACCAGCTTCACTCTGAAAGTGAAGTCTGATCTCCTGAATGCTGAACGAGACCGCCTCATGCCGGTCGAGCAGAATCAGACCATTGAAAAAGAAGAAATCGAAGAAGAAATCGTTGATACCGAAGAAGAAGCGTCCTTCGATGCGAATGCTCCGGTAGAAAAATCCATCATCAAGCGTATCTGGAAAAATCCTGATCAGCGGAAGAAACTGATCTACGCGGCGGTTGCAATCTGCCTCTTATGGGTTCTCTTTGACGATGAAACTCCGGAAGTGGAAAACAAACCGAAACCAAAGGCACCGGTCGCTCAGGTGAAACCGAATGGTAAGCCTGCGCTCAATCTTTCTGAAGAACTGAAGCAGAAGCGTAACACTGAATACGAAGTCGGTGTCTCCGCTTTCGAGGCATCTGACTTCAAGACTGCGCTTCCAAGTTTTGAAACTGTTTTCTCGATCGATCCTGATTATAAGAAAATTTCTTCTTATCTTGCGGAAACCAAGAACGCCATCAAGCGCCTGGAAGAATTTGAAAAACAGAAGCGCGAAGAAGAAGAAAGAATCAAGCTCAAGAAAGAAATCGAAGAGCTCATGGTGAAGGCCCGCGAGGCGGTGAAAGACAAAAATGCAACCGTGGCGGAAAGCTACTTCTCAAAAATCACCGAGAAAGATCCGGAGAACATGGAAGTTCAGCAACTGCGCCTCGAGCTTGAGGCCTGGCAGAAAGAGCAGGAAAGAATCGCTCTCGAGAAAGCTGCCAAAGAAGCAGCAAGAAAGAGAATGGTCGATGCACTCTCGCCAGGAAAAACTCTTTACCTGAAAAAAGACTGGTACAAAGCGATCGTGAAACTCGAAGACTTCCTGAGAAAATCCGGAATGGATGAAGATCTCGTGAAAGAGGCGAGTGATATGATGGCGGATGCGAAGAACGAACTCGCTTCTGAGCTTGGCCCCGTTATTGGGAAAGCACGCTCACTGAAAGAAGGTCAGGATTTGAAGGCCGCGTATGAATCGTTCCAGGAAGTGCTGAAACTTGAGCCGACAAATGCTGAGGCCCTGAATGAAGTCGATGAAATCAAGGGCCTTCTTGATAGCCGCTCGAAGAAAATTTATCGTGAGGCGATCATCGCCGAGTCGTTGAGCCTTTTTGGTGATGCCAAGGAAAAGTTCCAGGAGGTCCAGCAGATCTCCCCAACGGATAGTGATTACTATAAGAAGGCGTCGGAAAAACTTAGAAATTATCTGGAGTAAGAATGCGCCTCAAGGCCTATGCAGCTCAGACACATCAAGGTCCGTATCTTCAGGTGAATGAAGACGGATACGATTTTGATTTTGATCATGAGCTCTTCATGATCTTTGACGGCTTTGGTGGTTCCGGAGTTGGCGACCGCGCAGTCGACAGGATGAAACAGGACATTCGCCGTTTTTACGGAGAACTTTCGAGTGATCCGAATGCAACGATGCCGCTTTATCACAACCCGAGAAATCTTCTTGAAGGGAACGCAGTCATCAACTCGCTCCTGAACGCTCATCTCAATCTCCTGAAAGAGAACCATGCCAAGCCGGTGAACCAGCGTGCGGGTGCCAGTGCAATTGTCGCAGTCAGGGCGGAAAGTCTTCTCGTTCTCGTCGGAGTGGGGAACTGCACTGCTTATCATTTTCGGCAAGGAGCGCTTACGAAAATCCTCCAGGAAGATACCTGGAGACCACTCGCTCAGGATCAGACAACGTGGAAATTTAAGAGCTCACCAATGAATGCAGTGGGAATGTATCCCGAATTGGGCCAGACATTAAGAGAAGTTCGTCTGATGGAAGGAGATCGCATACTTCTTCTCACGGACGGAATTTATCCGCACCTCTCTGACGATGAACTCCTGTATGTGATGAATAAAAGCGCTCCCGATGCCCAGGAGCGAGTGAATAGCTTACTAAAGCTGTCCAACTCTCGCGGCAATCTCGATAATCAAACAGCAATGATTCTCGAGTTTTAAAGTTTTTTTTCGTTCCCATTCAGTCACCGCGGCAATTATACTTTTCATATGAACCATCCCGTTTTGCTGGCAGACGACAGCATTACCATTCAGAAGGTCATCAAGATCACGCTGGCCAATCAGCCGTATGACATTACTGATTGTTCTTCAGATGAAGAACTTTTTCAGAAATTGCCGGTGATCAAACCGAAAATTGTTTTTCTTGATTTCAATCTTTCCGAAAATTATACCGGCTACGAACTCTGCTCGAAGATTCACTCGATTCTTCCGAACACAAAAATTCTTCTACTCCTTGGCACCTTCGACACAGTTGAAGATGCCCAGATGGAAAAGTGCGGAGCCTCAGAGAAAATCGTTAAGCCATTCGACTCTAATAAATTCATCGCCATTTGCCGTCAGCTGATTGAGTCTGCTGATGAAGGTGAAGAAATTCCTTATCCGCAGGCCAAAGCGCCTGCTGCGAAAGCACCTCCGGTCATTGACGAATCTCCGGATAATCAATGGCAGATGAGCCACGCCGCGGATCCTTTTATTCAGAGCGGAGAACTGGCACAACCGGAACCTGAGGAAACTCAGGAGGCCAATGCGCTCAATAAAGAAATGAATGATTGGGGGATGAGTATCCCGGGTGTCATCGGAAAAGATAAGACTTCATCAGGAATCGAGCTTCCACCAATCATCAGCGAAGCTAAGGTAACTCCCGCCGCGGCACCTGCGTCACAGGAAGTGAAAGTTGCTCCAGTTGCGCCAGCAGTCGCCAACGAACAAAAATTTCCGGAGAGTAATGACCTCGATTATCCGACTCTCGAATCATTTGTAGCACCGAAGGAAGAAGAAAAACCTTCCGGCCGCAAGCCTCAACTTGTTTCCATCGAATCACTGAACCAGGATGCCCTTGATCTGGAACTCGAAGGTAATTACGTTGAGGACAAAAGCGACATCGGTTCACTTGAGGCCCAGATTCATGACGAAGTCGCGGATGATCTCTGGCAAGCTGATGAGTTTGAAGATCTGAAAGCGCAGGTGTCTGCGAAGATCGAAGAAATGAAGACTGGTTTCCAGCCTTCACGCAATGACTTCGATGAATCACTCTTTAAACCGATGGATGATGCTGAATCGGTCACCTGGAATGATGTGAACTCAGATATCTTTGCCAAGCCGAAGTTTGAACCAACTGCTGCTACTCAGATTCCAGATGCTGATGAGATCATGAAAATGCTCCGCCCGGAGATGGAAGATCTCGTGAAAAAATATGTGAAAGAGTACATGGACGACATGTTCAAAAAGAACGTGGAAAAAGTCTCATGGGAAGTCATTCCTGATCTCGCGGAAAATCTTATTCGCCAGGAACTCAGTAAAATCTCAGAAAAGATTATTGGTCAGACTAAATAACTCTCAACGTTCCGTTGTAAATTGATTTTTTTCCCTCAGCATTTTCCAGAACCGCTTCGCCATTGGCACCAAGACCAGTGAATATTCCTTCCCATTTCTCCGTGCCCTCAGTGATTGAGACGAAGGCCAGCATGTGTGCGCAACGAAGCTCCCAGTCTTTTCTGAGAACATCTGTATCCTCATAGCGATGAGCGATGATGAATTCTGAGATCCGGTAACTCCAGGATTTTTTATCAAAGGTAAAAGACTCGCGATAAATGCCGCCGAAATCGGCATGATCAGAAAACAGATTGAGTCCGATGCCTGCATAGAAATCCTGATTGCTTCCCTGAACGAGAACTCCTCCACACTTCATGCCTCTTGAATCCCAAAGATCATTCGGCCACTTGAGACCAAGCTTGCAGCCTTCAAATTCAAAAAAGCGTGCGATAAGGAGAGAAATTTCAAGCGCAGTAAAACTCATGATCTTATGCGGACGCACAGTGAGAGAAAAACAAAGACTTCCGGGAAGATCCTGCCAGACGTTAGTGCCCCGGCCTCTTCCTTTTGATTGTTTATTCGTACTGATGAGAAGAGTTTCGCCTGCCGACGTGGTTTGTTCTTTGAGAAGATCTTGTGTAGAATCACAAACGTCCACATGAATGTGTTTAATCACCGAGGTCCTCCATGTCACTCATCAAGCGTGAAACCCCAAGGCCGATCAAATTTACTCCGTCCATCAACCCATATGCATATGGCTCGGTGATGGCAGAGTTCGGCAATACTAAAGTACATATCACAGCTTCGGTTCAGGAGTCTGTCCCTCCTTTTCTGAAAGGTAAAGGCCAGGGCTGGCTCACTGCTGAATATGCAATGCTCCCTTCTTCTACGCACACGCGTTCAGAGCGCGAGCGTAAAGGTCCCTCAGGAAGAACGCAGGAAATTCAGCGCCTGATTGGTCGCTCACTTCGTTCTATCGTTGATCTTCAAAAACTTGGTGAACGAACCATCATGGTTGATTGTGATGTGATCGTTGCCGACGGCGGCACCAGAACAACTTCGATCTCCGGTGCTTACATCGCACTTGAGATGGCAGTGAGACGTCTCATGAAAGAGGGCCTCCTGAAAGAAAATCCAATTCGCGAAGGACTTTCTGCGATCTCGATCGGCGTGAATAAAAGCGGTGAAATTATCGCTGATTTAAATTACGAAGAAGATTCTTCCTGTGGCACCGACATGAATGTTGTCATGACTTCCAATGGAAAGTTTGTCGAAGTCCAGGGAACTGCGGAAGGTGCACCGTTCTCCATGGATGAACTCCAGGCGCTTCTTTCCTGCGCGCAAAAAGCTCTGGTAGTCGTCATGAAAGAACAGCGCGCGACTCTGGAAAAAATTTCTTGAAGACTTTTCTTCTTGCTTCCGGAAATCCTCACAAGGCAGAAGAGTTCAAAGAACTCTTTGAAGGCAAGATGACCGTGAACCCCGCACCCGGAACGCTCGAGGTTGATGAGACAGGAAAAACTTTCATCGAGAATGCGCTCATCAAAGCGAAAGCTTATTTTGATGTTTATAAAGTGCCTACGCTCGCAGATGACAGCGGCCTGGTGCTTGATGCTTTTCCGGATCTCTTAGGAGTGCAGAGCGCTCGCTTTGCTCCGGAGCTCAAAGATTACTCTCAAAAAAATGCGCGCCTGCTGGAAATGTATCGCGAAAAAAATCCATCCTCACGAGCTGCTTATTTTGTGTGTGTTCTTTGCTTTTATGTTTCACCGGATGAGCAGTACTTCTTTGAAGGTCGCGTGCATGGAACAATTGGAGAGAAGATTCAGGGCGCTCACGGATTCGGTTACGACCCGATCTTTATTCCTGAAAGAAAAGAGAATGACGGACTCACTCTGGCGGAACTTCCCGAGTGGAAAAACGAATTTTCGCACAGGGCAAAAGCTTCTCGGGCAGCATTGTCGTTCTTCGAGCGGCCAAGTCATCATTCGGTTTGAGTGAAAACTCATTCCTAGACCAAGAAATAATAGACAAAATCCCGTGAAGGCCTTAAAAATATGGGTCTCATCAATGATCGGGGTGTAGCGCAGTCTGGTAGCGTATCTGCTTTGGGAGCAGGTGGTCGTTGGTTCGAATCCAATCACCCCGACCACTTAATTGATAATAAAACAGGCCACTCTCGGGTGGCCTTTTTTATTAGTCTAAGCTGCTTTTTTTCTCTCAATCTTTTTGGCGACTTTCTTCTTTTTTCTCTCAAGAGGTATCACGTTTTCCTCCATCTCCACCTGTCCCTCGAGTTCTGCGAGAATCTTCTTCAGAATCTTGATCATGCGGTTTCTTTTTGCCTTGGGACTCGCACTCCAGGTTTCCTTATCAGCGCGTTTATGAGCAAGCTTGAACTTGAGTCCCACGAGTGAAGTTGAGTAGTCGTCCTCGTTGAGTTTCGTCACATGTTGATGAGCAATGATGTACCAATGGTAGCCAGTCCCGATCGCAGCGCCTGAGCCCTTCGGCGCATGTCCGGCACGTCTCTTTGTCACGGTGTAATCGATTTCCCATTCGTCGGGCGTGATTTTTTTATCTTTCCACACGCCTTTGTCGTAATACCATTTGTGACTTCTTCCGATCTTCATGCCGGTATACTGATGGCCCTCGAACATTTTGTATTCGTTGTATGAAGCGGACACATCATTTTTCAGAGCTTTCTTTTCTTTCTTTGTGACTTTCTTGCGCGTTTTTTTGGCCATAGACACCTCACTGACCAAACCTTAGCTGTGAGTTTCATGACCTGCACGGGGCTCTTAGTCAGTAACGCAATCGCTGCCTTTTACAGGGACGATGGGAACGTAGTGAGTCTCATGCGCAAGATGAAAGTTCAGTTCTTCAAGAGTGAGAGAGTTGTCAAATTTCAGACGAAAATTTTCGAGATCAACGAGCTTCGGTGATTCAAACTGAACAATATATTTTTCGATTTCTTTCTCGGAAGAAAACACAACGTTCATAGGAAGAAGAGGTTCAATCACTCCCTTGATGTGAAGTTCAGACTTCAGAAGTTTTTCCTGATCAAGCGTGCCTTCTCCGGCGACGAGTGAAATTTTGATAAACGATGGATCACGTCTTTCTTTGGTGATCGGGAAGAGGGGAATGACAATCGGTCCCGTCCACCAGTAATCATAATGAACCGGTGTGGAAACTTTCACCGGACCTTTTTTCGTGTTGATGGTGAACCGGTTTTGCGCACCTTCGGATTTGCATTCGCCCGTTTGAAAGTTTTTGGAAACGTAAGCGCGTTCTTTGTAGAGACTCGCACACGATGAGAGGAGAACAAGGAGAGCGGAAAGAACGAAGATTTTCATATGCGTTCTTATCGACATTCCTTAGTGCGGGGTTGAGCGATATCGTGGAGTTAGATGAATTCAAGTTCACCTCAAAGTTGACCGAAAAGAACGGGTATAAGGAAGGGTTTTCTATGCTGAAGTACCTGGTTGTTCTTCTCACTGTCCTCAGTTGTTCCACTCAGGAAGTTGTCCGCTTACCGTCTTCAACTCCTTATCAGACTTCATGGCAGGAATACATTCTTCACAACTTTATCGATCGTCATGGCTTCGAAAAATATTTTCCCGACTCTGATTATCTCGGACACTGGCAGGAGAATGACGAATTTGTCATCCCTCATAAACTTCCTCCCTACAAAGTTCAGGAGAAACCTTTTTCCTGTAACGTGAAAAAACTTTATCCAACTCATCCGTCGCAAGCGACGAAAGAATATCTTCACGCGGTTTACTCTGAATACAATTACAGTAAGCTTCCTCCGACTTCGTATGCGTGTCTCACCCCAAACCCTACGCATCGTTTTTGTCTCAGAGGTGCGATTGCGATGATGGTTGTGCTTTCCGATGTCTACGTTGATGAATGTGGAAATTATTATCGCGGATATTGGCTCACGACTTATCTCAAATCAGATGAAAGCATGGGCACACTTTTCGCGAAAGGCCGCTCAGCTTTTGAGAAACCACATGCCGAGTTTAAAGGTGAATATATTGAAGACGGAACATACTTTGTTCAGCCGAAAGACTTTATGCTCTTCGGAGAGCTATGGCCGGGTGATATGGCCAAGATCAATCAGGAGCGTGCACGCGCTCTCAGATCCGGTTTCAAAATGAAAGGCAAGCTCTTCTTCAGATAGCGGAAATATCACGGCCTGGTTCATCCGGGCCGTTTTTCTTTCGGTAAGGCACATCCGAATCTACATTCATCTCTGCCTCGTGCTTTTCTTTGAGATAAACTTCTCTTTCCTTTTCCATCGACCGAAGCGCCTCTTCCACACCCTTTTTCCGGGCCTCGTCGTCTCCGAGAACTTTTGCTTTCAGTATGTGCAGAAAGCTGACAACCTCTTTGCCTTTCTCAATGAAAAAATCCGGAAACATACATTCCTCCTTGGCCACTTTATATGAGCAGGCCGGGTGCCACGGGAGACCTCACAACTAAGTTCGTTTTCTCTCTAAATCTGGCGTTGAGTCATTGACTCCTCTGATAGGGAAAGTAAGGCCATTTTGGCTAGACAGGCCATTCCTCTTATTGGGAAGATAACTCATCATTAAAAATATCTGAGTAGAGCTGAAGCACGGATGCTGATGTTCCCCTTGGTTTAGTGATGACACAAACACTTTTCGAGAGGCGTATCTCATGAGGCTTAATCGGCTCATCATTCAGGGTTTCAAATCCTTCAAAGACAAAACCGTCATTCATTTTGACGAAGGTATTACGGGTATCGTTGGACCAAACGGCTGCGGTAAATCGAATATCGTAGATGCACTTTTCTGGGTCATGGGTGAGCAATCCGCGAAGCACCTTCGTGGTACGTCGATGAAAGATCTCATCTTCGCCGGTTCTTCAAAATATGCGCCAGCTGGATTTGCGGAAGTCACACTTGTTCTCGATAACGTGAATGGAAAACATATTCACATCAATGGCACTGTAGCGAAGCCAACTGAAATTCAACTCACGCGTAAGCTTTATCGTAACGGTGAAACTGAATACAGAATCAACAACGAACCTGCGCGTTTGAAAGACATTCATGAAGTGTTCATGGACACTGGCGCAGGTGCGAAGTCTTATTCGATTATCGCTCAGGGCGAGATCAACAAACTCGTTCAGGCAAAACCCGAAGAACGTCGTGTGATGATTGAAGAAGTGGCAGGCATTACGAAGTTCAAGCTTCGTAAGCGCGAGTCACTGAAGAAGATCGAGCAGACTCAACTGAACCTTACCCGTCTTGAAGATCTTCAGAATGAAATTTACAAAAACCTGAAGAAGCTTGAGCAACAGGCAGAGAAAGCGGAGAAGGCAAAAACTCTTCGCGAACGTATCAAAAAATACGAACTCATCGTTGAGTCTCACCGTGAACACGATTACCTTCAGGATTTCGTGAACGCTGAATCGATGCTTCAGTCCCGCGCGACTGAGCATGAGAATCTCACTCTCAGAAAATCCCAGATCGACCTTCTTCTTGAAGACGAGAAGATCCAGAAAGTCGACATGATGGAAAAAATCGATGTGGCCCAACAGGACTACAACGATCACTCCAGGGAACTCGCGGCTTCCGAAGAAAAAGTGAAGCACCTGAAGAAATCTCTCACCGATAAAGAAAAGCACATTGAGCGCGCGACTCGTGAAAACGAAGAGCTCACGATCGATATCGAAAAACGCTCTGAGCGCCTGGAAATTCTTACTGCTCAGCTGACCGAGCTTGAGTCCAACAACTACGAGCAAATGGATTTCTCTGCGCTTGAAGAAAAAGTCGAGCTTCTCAAAGGTCAAATGTTTGATCTTGAAGAAGAGCTCAATGAAAACCGCCGCGAACTTGCGGCTTCAAAAGAAAAATACCAGTCGCTGGACAATGAAGCGTTCAAGAACTCTTCGAAGCTCGAGGAGTACTCACGTCTTCTCCAGGATCTCACTGCTGAAATCGAAACGCTCGAGAAGAGCACATCGAACTTTACTGACGATCTCATGCGCGATCGCGCCAAAGTAAAATCATCTCAGGCGAAAGTTGAAGAACTTTTGTCTCTGTTGCCTGGCCTCAAGGAAGAAGTGGAAAAGCTCACGGGTGAGCTCAAGGCCCAGGATCAGAATTATCGTGAACTTTCCCGTGACGTGATCACGCTCGAAAGTAAGCGCAACTCACTCATCGAAATCAACAACTCTGCCGAAGGCCGCCGCGCGGGTGCCATGAAGCTCGTGACGAAAGTCGGTGATGGCACTCTCGAGATACTTGGAAAACTTATCGAGTGTGATCCTGAGTATGCAGTCGCAATTGAACGCCTCATTGGAGAGTCACTCGATGCTGTGATCGCCACTTCCGGCAAAGAAAACTTCAACGCTCTCGCTGCTGATTTCGACGCTACCGTTGATCTCATGTGGCCGACTGATGCCACAATTTCAACTGAGTCCATTGGACGTCTGGAAACTCAGGGTTGTCAGGGCATGAAGGCACTCTCAGAAATTGTCAGAATAAATAATCCAGAATATGAGGCGAAACTTCAGAAAATTCTGAACGGCTTCTTCATTGTTGAGAACCTCACCACGGAACTCGCTTCGCGGATCAATCCGGAAATCCAGTTCAAAGGCCTCGTTTCCACGGACGGAAGTGTTCTCATTAAGAAAATCGGTAACTCGGTTGTTTACGGCGTACGCAAGGACGAAGCTTCCGCACAGGAAGGGATCGTTCAAAGAAACAATCTCATTCAGGAAATGGGAGTCACTTTCGAAGTAAAACAAGCTGAGCTCGCGATTCTTGAGACCACTATCAAGCAGAACGAGACTATGCTCGCGGAGAAGAAAACCGAGCTCGAGAAACTTTCTGGTGAATACAACGAAATTAATACAGTCTACGCAGCTACCAAAGCCGCACTTGAATCCAAAGAGGCCAACCAGTCCTCTAATTCTCAGCGCCATTCTATTCTCCAGAATAGAAAGTCTGAAACTTCAAAGGCGCGTCTTGAACTCATGGAAGCGG
>JBJMLZ010000033.1:0-3201 GCA_045805035.1 Bacteriovoracaceae bacterium | reverse complement strand
TTGGGCCTTTTGAAGGATTTGAGAGATATAACAATGATCGAGAATATCCTTCTCAAGACACTATTGCCGAAGAAAAGCTCCTTGCTCGAAATATGACGTTAATGGAGTTCTGTGATGAGCCTAAAGCGACTGGACTTTCTTTAAAAAAAGACTCCCAACAAATTAACAGCTGGCTGCGAGATCAAGAGAAAAATTCTACCTTTAACTCTTTCGTAAACACAAAAAGTAATGAAGAATTTATTTCACCAATTAAAAAACTTTGCGAGCTGAGCAAAGCGGGAAATTGCTCCGATGACAGTAGCGATTGCAAACTTTTAAAAATCTATCAAAGATCAATCACCAAAGGTACCACTGAATATAATCTTGCCCATAATCCTGATCCTGGCGTAACAAAGGTGTTAAGAGCTTTTATTAGTAATCCCACGAATCTTTCTCAAAATTCGCGCAATATTCTTATAGCCGAAGGCATTCTCCCGCAAGCTGATGGTAAATTCGCAGAGAAACCAGAAATCCCTGAGCGTAAGCCCGACTATCTCGCAAACGTCGCGAACGGCACAATCAATCCAAATTCGGGTGCACAGACTCAAAGTGCTTCTCTTGCCGCTCCTTCATCATCAACTCGCTCACAACAACGTTCTCAGCAAGCTGCTATTCAACCGAACTACAGCAACTCAGCAACCAACGATACTGAGCTTGCACAAGCGGACACTGACGACCAGGAAGCTCTCCGTAAATTCCAGAATGGCCTTGATGATCGCTTAAAGAGAATTGAAAATCAGACAACGAATCTCGCGGAACAACAACCGACAAAATCAGCTCCAAAGACTATACCACGTGGAGCTTCAAGATCATTCTCCTCAGGCAGCACTAATGATCAGCTTCAGGCCGTATCAGGCATCCCTGCTCCGGTAACTGCTTCACTTGATTCTCCTTCTGTCGCTGTTCCACAAGGCTCAACATCTGCAGGTGGTGCATCGCTCGACAAAGATAATTCCCGTCAAACTCGCGCTGAAGTTCAGGCCAATGAAGCACGCGCGCAGATGTTCGGCGCAAGAACAAATCCTTCTGCGACAGGTGGCGGAGCATCTCTGAATGATAAAGATGTTCAGCGTTCACCTGCTAGTACTCAAAGCGTCTCGACTGTAGCACTTACTATCAATGGCGATATCAGAACGAACATTGAACAAGTGCTGAATGGTACAAGCGCCAATGGTTCCGACCTGCGTTCACTCGTTCAAAGCAAACAACCATTCTTGTTCGAGCTCAATAATTCTGTTTTTGATGTTCAGTTTAATAACGGGTCCTACTCAGTCGTTTATCGCTCAGGAAACAACTCTGGTGCTTCGCTCGCTTCAACACTTCAAAGTCTCTTTAATAATTCTCTGAGAAACACCTCTCCAACAAGACTCACTGATCTTCAAAATTCATTCTCAAACTAATTCTCATTCGCTGTTGATCGTGCTTACATAAGCACGATCACGGGGACTCTCATGTACGTTAAAGCTCTCGCCTCCCTCTCAGTTCTTTATTTCATGCTCGGATTCGTCACCTGTTTGAATGACATCCTTGTGCCTTTTCTCAAAAAATCGTTTTCACTTGATTACGGACAGTCCTCGCTCATTCAAGGGTGTTTCTTTGCTGCATATGGATTGATCTCTATACCTGCGAGTCGTCTGATCGAAAAATTCGGTTATCAGAAAGGCATTATTGCCGGCTTTATCATTACTGCAGTCGGTGCACTCCTCTTTATTCCTGCGACGGCTTTAAATCAGTACCACTGGTTCTTGGGTGCGCTCTTTATCATCGCGATTGGAATTGTTCTTCTTCAGGTGGCGGCCAATCCTTTCGTCTCGCGATTAGGGCCAGCGGAATCTGCAACTTCCCGACTCACTTTGGTTCAGGCCTTCTTCACGCTAGGAACATTCATTGCTCCATTATTTGGTGCCGTGATGATTCTCAGTCACAACTCAACTGATGTTGATTACCTGAAACTCCCCTACATCCTGATTGCAGGAGTACTGATTCTTATTGCCGTCATGATGTCGCAGCTGGAATTTCCAAATCCCGAATACGAAGAAAAAACCAGCTGGAAGACAGTTCTTCAAAATAAAAAAATCATCGCTGGTATGATCGGTATCTTTTTCTACGTGGGCGCAGAAGTGACCATCGGAAGTTTTCTCGTGAACTATATTATTCACATGCATCCGATGAAGGCGTCTGAGGCCGCGAGTCTCGTTGCTATTTACTGGGGAAGTGCGATGGCGGGAAGATTTCTGGGCGCCGTTACGTTGAAAGAATTTCCGCCCGGCAAAGTCCTCATTGCTCACGCATTGGTGGCGATTTCCCTGGTTCTCATTTCCATCAACAGCCACGGGATGATTGCAATTTATTCAATGGTGCTGGTGGGATTCTGTAACTCGATTATGTTCCCTACGATCTTCACTCTTTCCATCAAAGATCTCACTGCAGGAACACAAAAAGCGTCAGGGCTTCTCGTGACGTCCATTCTTGGCGGCTCTATCGTGCCTCTGATCACGGGACAGGTCGCAGACCAATGTGGTCTCAGAGTAGCGATGGGTGTGCCGCTACTCTGTTACGTTTACGTTCTATTTTTTGGTGTGAAAAATCGCCCTAAAGGACTTTCCACTCAAACGACTTAGAGGATTTGTTACCGACGATATCTTCAACGGTAACATCCACTGAGTGCTTGCCGGCCGGCAGAGTCATCTGTCCGCGTGGCTTGGTCGTCGTGAAGTTAAGATTGAAATAGAACTTCCGGCACGAATAATCGCCGCAAGTCCCATCCATGTAGAAATCAGAAATAAAGTCAGTGTCATTCTTCGCGGAAGGAAGATTGATGAACTCCCAAACTGTCTTCTCTTCACCGCCGTCGAGACGAGTCGTAATTTTGTACGGTGGGAGAAGAAACTTCGTGTGAAGAGTGAGGTCGCTTGCATCGAGATAAAGCGCGTGAGGTCCCTTCACTTCTTTGAGATCCGTCGGAGTGTGGTTCTGTGCGATTCCGATTTTATTGATCACAGGAACAGCTGTGTCCGCGAGTGGTTCCATCATGAGAAACGGATTGATGTATTTTCCATCAGCAGCAACCACAAGAAGGTGGCAGTGATGATAGATCTCGCCGAAAGTTGAAATCGGCCAGCGAACAACGTTGCCAATGAGAACCCCTGCTCTCACTTTTTC
>JBJMLZ010000032.1:0-18883 GCA_045805035.1 Bacteriovoracaceae bacterium | reverse complement strand
CATACCGGCGTCAATGGCGAGACGACGAAGCTTACGGAGGATATCCTCCTGCGTACGGATCATCTGCTCGATCTTGGCATCAGTCGTGAAAAGGTTACGAGCAAGCTCGCGCTTGTAGGCATCATCTTCCATCAAACGGTCATACATCGCCTTGTAGGCTTCATCGTTTGAAACTTCGAGGAACTTGTAGATACGTTCCTGCTGCTCATAGAGTTCGCGGAACTGAAGGTAGTAAGACTTCACTGGTTCAGTGAAGGAGTTGATGATCTTACGGTTGAAGGTAAGGTCAACGAGCTCGTTACCGACCTTGTTCATCAGGTCTTGCTCGACTTTTTCAAGCTTCTTCAGTGTCCCGTCTTCGTTGACGATTTTTGAAAGAAGCTCTTTCACGTGTTCAACGACAGCGAAAATTCTGTCGCGCGTATCGTGAATGTCTTTCTCCGGAGATTCGTCATCGAGACCACGAACGAGATCTTTCACGTATTCGTTCTGTTCTTCGGCCTGGATGATCTTGTTCTTCATCTTGATGATTTCTTCGAGGGCGTGCTTGGACTTAAGACATGAAGTGACGATTTCTTTTTCACCTTCCTCGATCTCCTTGGCGATTTTGACTTCGCCTTCACGAGTGAGGAGGGCAACTGAACCCATTTTCTTAAGATAAAGCTTAACCGGATCGGAAGAGGAAGCGCGCAGTTCGGCTTCTTCATCATGGGTCATTGGATCTTCAGCAACTTCAGTAGAAGCTTTTTCTGCTTCTTCCTCATCGACTTCAGGTGACTTCACCTGAATGCGGGCCTCTTCGATCTTGTCCATAATCTGGTCAATCGAATTCGGATCCACGATGTTCGCTGGAATCGCATCGTTGATCTCTTCCGGGGTAAGATACTGTTGATCTTTCCCTTTCATGACCAGACGGGAGAATTCCCGCGAATTTAAAAAGGCAACAACGACTGACATAGTATCTCCCTTAGGGCGCGTCCTTGAGTTTTCTTATCTCTTTGGAGATTTGAGAAATTTCACTCAGGATCAAATCGAGTTCATTTTGAGACGGTTCGGTTTTTTGCCGTTCCTCTAAAACTTTCTTTTTCACTCTCAGCTGGTCGATCTGGAGATTTTTAAGATAATCACGCAGCAATCGTTCCAGAACTTTCTCGTTAAGACGGTTTCCGTGTTTATCTAAAGCACCGGTGCCGACTTCAATGATTTCTTTTGAGTAATCTCCGTAAAGGATATGATCCCTGACGAAATCCACGTACTGTGAATCATCGATTTCTCTATAAATTTTAACGAGCCATTGAACTAGTTTTTTTACCTCATCATGCCCAATTAAGGCAACAATTTCATTCTCGTTTATATGCGTCAAGAACTCGGGATGACAGAGGATTTGCGAGAGAAAAGTCTTCTCGTGGATCGTGAGAGGCACGGGCTCTTGACTCTGATTTTGTGCCTGCAAATTTTGGGCCCGGACTTCGCTTTCAAGCTGAATTTCTTTTTCTTCCACTGCCACGGGCTTTGGAACCGGAGCGTGGACCTTCTCTTTCTGGCGGCTTAAGTGTTTTTTATAATCATCAAGAAGTGTTTGTGGATCTGACCTGAGACCTAAAGTCTTCGCGGCCTGAATCACTCTTTCTGTGGCAGAGAGGTGCTCTTTCAAAGGCGATACCAACTCGAATACGCGCTGCAGAGCATTTAGCTTCAGCTCGGTGTTCTCCGGAATTTTCTCCGGAATCACTTCAGCAATCATCGTATCCAGAAGGATAGGTGCCTTCTCCATTCGCTCCATCAAGGCAAGTCGACCTTCGGCCAGGAGGAATTCGTCTGGATCTTTTGCCGGCGCAAATGAGAGATATTTCGGAAGAACACCTACTGCCATGAAGTCAGCGTTGTACTTATGCATGGCCTTTTTTCCGGCAAGGTCATTATCCATGCCGAAGAAAATATTTTTCGTCATGTTCGTGAGTAGGCGAACGGATTGATCGGAAAGGGTGGTGCCCATGGTTGCGATGGTCTCGGTGAAACCATACTGATGCATCATGATGACATCCATGTTTCCTTCCACGAGAATCGCGCGGTCGTTATTCCGGATAGAAGTTTTCGCGTGGAAAAAACCAAACAGGATGGATTTTTTATCAAAGGCAAAAGACTCGCTGGAGTTGAAGTACTTTTGCTTCTGATCTTCGTGGACTGCTCTTCCGGTGTAACCCCGGATCTGGCCCGAGTGATCGTGAATCGGAAACATCACGCGGTCACGGAAGAAATCGTAGTAGCTGTTGCGATCTTCATTATGCCGAACGATGCCGATTTCCATGGCGGTTTTTCTCGCGAAGTCGCCGTCCTCTCCGGGAATACTGTCGAGGTAATGGTAGAGAGCATTGTTGCCGGGAGCGTAGCAAAGATGCCATTTATCGACTGACTCGGGAGTCAGTTTTCTTTTCTCGAGGAAATCCGTGAACTCCTGAGGTTTCGATGAAGCGACTTTTTCATAGAGCTTGAGAGAAGCATTGAGCACTCTGATCGCCATTTCGACTTTTGGATTTTTCTTCGTTTCTTTCTGGTATTCTTCGAATGGTAAACCGAGAATCTGTGCACACTCTTTCAGCGCTTCTACGAATTCTATTTTCTTGTAATCCATCACAAAGCGAAGATGATCTCCGCCGGCACCGCAGGCAAAGCACTTGTACATGCCTTTGGAGTCAGTGACGTTCATGCTGGGTTTGGAATCAGGATGGAAGGGACAAAGGCCCACGAGTGCCGAGCCGCTTTTTTTCAGCGGAATATAGTTACTGATCACCAGAGAAATCGGTGATTCCTTGATTCGATCTTTGAGGTCTCCGAAAGACACGTTTAACCCTTCAGATTTTTCAGAACAATGGATTTGATGAGAGTACCCTGACTCAGGAATATCTTTTCAAATTTCGTTGCGAATTGCGAGAGGAAATGATCCGGGAATTCCGAGCGCAAGTCACGGGATTGCAGGAGAATCTCGAATCTTTTTTCTTCTTTGAGTTCTTCGAGCATCCATTCGTAATAGCCATCGTGGTCCGTCTTCACAAATAGGATCCCACCCGGTTTTAAGACCTTGTGGCAATCGTCCAGAAAAGGTTTCTGGAAGAGGCGCTTTTTGTGGTGACGCTTTTTGGGCCATGGATCAGGGAAGAAGTAGAAAACCGACTGAACTTCACTTTCATCGAACATGAAACCCAGTCGCTCTCCGCGAGCGCGGAGATAACGGAAGTTCTTGTGCTCAAGCTTGTCGAGCTTCTGGGCGACAGAAAAACTTCTCTTGAAACGATGGTCAAGGCCGATGAAATTGATTCCGGGATTTTTCTGACAGTAGTCGAGCATGAAATCACCGTAACCAGTTCCGATCTCCACTTCCAGGGGGGCCTTGTTGCCGAACTGTTCATCCCATTTCCCAACGTTGGATTCTGCCATCTCATCGCGCAGGACGAATGAATCGAAGACCGCGAGCTTGTCGTGATAGGGATTTTTGTGCGTGTATTTAAAATCTTTCTGATAACAGAAGTTATCTTCCATTTTTTTAGCAGGTCTTTCGATGGTCATAAGAGTGGGGAAATTAGCAGGTTTTTAGTTATGCGTAAATCGATTCAAAAGAAAAACCCTCCCGTTTCCGGGAGGGTCGTTCGTCATTTCAGAATCTTGAACATTAGCCAATCAACTTGAGAGCTTGCTGACCGTTTGCGTTTGCCTGAGCGAGAACCGAAGTACCTGCAGCAGTGATGATCTGGTTGCGGGCCTGTTTCGCTGTCTCTTCAGCATAGTCAACGTCACGGATACGGCTGTTCGCTGCGCTCATGTTCTCAGAGAAAACCTGGAGGTTTGTCACTGTAGAAGTGAGGCGGTTTTGAGTCGCACCGAGGATCGCACGCTGGCCGGACACTTTTTCAATCGCGCCATCGAGCTGAGCAAGTGAATCCTGAGCACCTTCTTTCGAAGAAACATCAGCACCTTCAATTCCGATCGAATCAAGGCTTGCGTTGAGCGCAGAACCATCGAATGAGATGCGGTCTTCGAAGTCGTTGTTTCCTGAGCCAACCTGATAGTCATATTTCTCAGCTGTACCATCGAGAAGTTTCTTGCCGTTAAACTCAGTCACTTTCGAGATACGCTCCATTTCTGACTTCAATTGCTGATACTCAAGGTTCGTCATCTGTCTCTCAGCATCGCCGACAGTATCTGAAGCTGATTGCATAGCAAGTTCGCGGAGACGAGTAAGGATGTTACTTGTTTCGTTGAGACCACCTTCAGCAACCTGGATCATTGAGATACCGTCGTTCGCGTTACGAGTAGCTTGCTGAGTAGAGCGGATTTCGGCCTTCAATTTTTCCGAGATCGCCAAACCAGCAGCATCGTCCGCTGCCTTTGTGATTCTAGAGCCTGAAGAAAGTTTCGAGAAACTTGCTTCTGACTCTCTGTTGACTTTACCAAGCGATGTTTGCGCCTGAAGTGAAGCAACGTTTGTGTTAATTCTAAAACCCATAGACTATCCTCCGGTTAATACCATTCCTACCTCCTTGGCAGCGACGGGTTGTTCAGGCCCATCTGAGGCAACCATGCCTCTTCTGATTTTTTATGCTCCAACACTATGTTGGTGCTTGTTGATCAAGCTTTTCGGTATGGATTCTTGAGTCTTGAGGAAAATTTTTCCGTTTTCTCAGAGGGAAATTACACAGATTTGAAGTGTGTGAAAGATGTAGAAAGACCAACTTTGTTGCTCAACTATTTCTGAGTGGATTGGTGGGATTTTCGAGACGCTTCGAATGAAACAGGAGTAAACTGTCTCGTAAAAAAAGATCAACAAGCGAGATGAAATGAAAGTTCCATTTATCGATATCCTTCGTTATGAAAATGGTTTTTACGAAACAGTGACAGCGAAAGCTGCAGAGCTGATCAAGAATGGCCACTTCGTCGGTGGCCCAGTGGTTGGGCAGTTTGAAACTGCGCTCAAAGATTACACAAAAACTTCTTTTGCTCTTGGATGTGCGAATGGAACGGATGCGATTCAACTCGCACTTCGTGCTGCCGGCGTTGAGAAGAATGACAAAGTTCTTCTTCCTGACATGACTTTCTGGGCGACCTTCGAATCCATCGTGAACGTTGGCGCAGTACCTTACGTGATCGATGTTTCCAAAGAAACACTTCACCTCACACTCGCTTCGGTGAAAGAAGGTGTCGAGAAGTTCAGACCGAAAGCGATCCTCATGGTTCATCTTTACGGTTGGGCATGTCCGGAAACGCTTGAGATCAGAAAATATTGTAAAGAGCAGGGTGTGATTCTCGTTGAAGACTGTGCGCAGGCAATCGGCGTGAAAATTAAAGGGGAGAGTCTCCTCACCAACGCTCACGTAGCAACAACATCATTTTATCCGGCGAAAGTTCTCGGCGCTTCAGGTGATGCGGGGGCGGTTTTCACGACGGATCAGAAAATTGCGGATACAACAAAGATCCTTCTGAACCACGGCCGCACTGGTCACTATGATCACGGCATGATCGGATGGAATTCTCGTCTCGGTGCTTACGAAGCCATGTTTATGCTCGAATCTCTTAAGCACCTCGATGCAAAACTTGCGAGCCGTCGACACGCTTGCGAAGAATACAGAAAGAAAATTAAAAATCCTGTTCTTAAAATGATCGCCCCAGCTGGAGACGTCTGGGAAAATGGATATCTCTCAGTGGCGCTGATGACTCCGGAAACAAGACCGGCCTTCATTGAATATCTCAAGAAACATGACATCGGTTACGGCACAGTTTATCCGGGAGCGATGAGCATGCAGCCGGGTGCAACCGCTCACCTCGGTGGAAAAATTTCTCACGGTCATGCTGACTGGATTGCTAAATCAGTGATCAACTTCCCGTGCTTTGCTTACATGAAGCAGGAGGAGATTGATTACGTGATCAATACGGTGAACGCTTACAAAGCTTAGGTTTTTTTCTTCAGCCAGCTCTCAAGAATGAGAGCGGCCTTCTTACAATCTTCCGGATTTTTTTGAAGTCTTTCATTGAGGCGCTTTATCAGCGCCTCAATGACTTTTTTATCACGGAGGTTGGTCTCCTGATCTTTCTCAACGTAGAGTTTTGAGTAAAGTTTCGGAGCACCCATAGGAATTAAGCAACAGAAGCTTCAGGCGAGCGTTTCTTCGTGCCTGCAACTTTAGTCATATGCTCTTCGATGATTTCGTAGAGTTCGAGTTTTGTTGTTTTAGGATCCATTCCAGCTGGCATGACTGAATAGACAACTTCATTGTTCACTTCGGAGAAAATGAACCATGTGTTCCCGATCTTCTGGAAGAGAACGTCTTTTACTGAATTCTGAACATTGTTGGTGTTTGTCTTTTTCATAAACCCTCCGTGGTTTGTGAGCGAAAATCACTTCCTGTGATTTGTGCTGGTAACAAACTTTTCGGGAGAGTTCGTCAAAAGTTTAGACAGTTTTACGGGGAGGAAAATTTTGCCTAATAGGCCGATTGAATGCCGAAATAGGCGCTGATGTTCCATACAGTTCTCGTCTGAAAACTGTCATTTCCATTATTTCGCCATAAACCATCCACTTTCGCTCCGTTTTTCGCGTGGTAGGTGGAGGGCAATTCCATTTCCATTCCGGTGCCGGCGACGAAATCGATCTCAGGAAAAATGCCTTTCCGGTGATACTGCAATCCGATACGGGGAGCGACAGTGAAGGCCTGATATGTCCGGTTGTCAGATTTTCCCGCGAGATTCGTCTGCGAGATCGTGGTGAAGTTCAGAAGATAAGTATTTATCGCGGCACTGAGATTCACCCGATCCTTCATTCCTTTGAAAGCATCATAGGAAACATAAGGTCCGATACCGAACTTGTAATTTTCTTCCGTAGATTTTGATCCATTGGTAAAAGAGAATGCATTCCGGTGATGGCGTATGTTGGCCATTCCACCAAAATAAAATCTGTCCTGCTTTTCCTCGTCTGCTTCTTTCATGAGAGCGGCAGTGAAATCAAGCGGGCTTGAGTAGCCTTTTGATTTGACCGGGCTGAGATAAGGATAAGTTTCGTAATAGGGTTGAAGAACTCCGAAAAGAAATTGGCCGCGATATCCGGTTCTGTTGGGAAGAGGATAATTTTTCGGCAGCGGCTCTTCGAGACGATAATCGGTTTCATCACCAGGATGCGGATGCTGGGCAAATTCCCTCGTGTCGTTGAAATAAACGTAGATATGTTCTTTTTTTACGTAAGCTCTTTTTCCCTGGCGATCTAGAACCGGAATGAAGTTGTCCTGGATCGTGTAGAAGTCGTCGACGTCACCTTTGAACATCGGATCTTCATTCCATTCAGCTCTTTTTTTGAGCTCTTTCCTGACGGCTGATAATTTTTTCTGCTCAGGCGCCAGATAATTATATTTGTCAGTGTTAGCGACTGAAGGATGAATCTTAATCACGTCACCCTTGCGCGCATATTGCACGACCGGTGAATCTTCCGACGGAGTACGGAAGTAGGGCGCTTCGAGAACGACGACAACAGCATCTAAAGCAAAGACATTGGTGCTCAGAAACAGTAACGCGAGTGCAAGTGCTTTCATTCAAACACCTGCCCTATAAATAATCCCAGACTTTGATTGATTTGATTGGAGGCACGGATGCTGACTGCTTCAGGTGCATCTTTGATATTCAACCACTGCATCTGATAAAATCCTCCGACCACAAATTGTCCGATGCGATTTTTCCAGGGATGTTCAAAGGTGGTCATGAAGTCAGTTGAGTTGAATTTGAAATTGGCCGGGCCTCTCGTCGTTTCGCCTCTGAGCTTTGCAAACGGACTGACTCTGATCTGTCCAGTCACACGCCAGTTTGTCTCGAAGAGATCAAAATCTTTTGTGCGAACTTGCGGTCCAAATGAAATCGCATCATAAAAAACACTGCCTTTTCCGGTAAGGGCATAGGAAGCACGTTCATAGTGAACCGAGCCACCGACTTTCACCGGAAGATTCCATTCCGTGAAGTAATGAAGACCGTACTGGTTCGTTGTTCCTGCGCCCGCCTTTGAGTCATTGAAAAGATCGCGTATGAATTGCGACTGGACATAGCCTGTATAAAAAGCGGCTTCGGGAACCAGTCGAAGTTTTTTATCGTATTCAGTATGAGGAATGTCAGATGCAATCACCGGAGTAAATTTCCTTGGCGGCTCATAAAGCTCGAGCTCCAGGGCAATGGAATTTACATATTGAGACGGCACACGGTACGTGCACGTTCCATCATTGTTTTTCAAATATTGAAAGTTCAGCTCATCCTGAACGACGAAAAATTTCAAATAAATATCGCGACTGAGTGTCACCGCAGAATTGTCTTTGAGCCGATAAATGATCGTCCCTTTTTTCACAAATCCGGGCGCATCTCCGCCACTCAGGATTTCTTCCATCGAAACTTTTCTCACCGGTGGACGAAAGCCTCTATGTTTTCTCTCAAACTCAATGTTCTTGTAACTACTTTTAGGAATGTCATTCTCAGGAAGAATTTTTTCCAGGTCACTGATCGCGGAGAGATCCGGATCTGATTGGGCGAAGACGAATAAAGGAAGGAAAAGAAAGAACCACATCAGGTGTATTCCTTTTCCAGAATCTTGATTGCCTTTTGGAGGGCCTCAAAGTTTCCTTCGTGTTTAACGCTTTTCCGGGAAATATTTTTTTCCCAGCGATGACTTTCATGTTCTCCCGGATCAATTTTTACGGCAAAAGGATGATCAACGAGACACAAAAAACATTTCTCATGAACATTCCGGTTCCACTGATCCATAAAATCATGAGAAAGATTGAGATCAATAAAATTCAAAACCCATTCCGGTTTGAGAGAAGTTTCTTCGATCACTTCGCGAAGCCCGCCTTCTTCATAGCTCTCACCTTCTTCAACTTTGCCGGTGACGTTCTGCCAGAATTCCCCGCGACGTTGATTCGTTTGCAAAAGCAGATAGGAAAATGACTGACTTTGAGCGTCGAATGCCGCGACGACGACCTGAGCTTTCCGGGTTTTTTGGGACATGATTTATTATCAAGGACGGTCAGGAATTTGTCCAAAAGCAGTCGCCAAATTTTAATAGCTTTGCTTTGAGTCACTGATCGCTTCGGTCAACTAATAAATTGCGTCATACGCTTGAATTTGATATGAAATGGCGCATGACAGATTTGAATGCGATCCTCTTCAATATAGCCCAGTCGCTACCGGGTTTTCTTTTGGCGATTGTGGCCCATGAAGCCGCCCATGCCTGGATGGCCAATCGCTTTGGCGATCCTACCGCCAAGAATGAAGGCCGCCTGACCCTGAATCCTGCCGCTCATTACGATCCCTTTGGCACCATCCTGTTTCCCCTTCTCGCGGCAGCTACAAACTTTGCCATGATTGGTTGGGCACGACCGGTTCCGATTGAAACGCGGAACTTTAAAAAGATCCGCCAGGGGATTTTCTGGGTGAGTTTCGCGGGGCCTCTGATGAATTTGATTCTCGGCGTGCTCTCGGCGATGTTTCTCGCATTGATTGCGACCAAAGTTTCTCCGGACTGGGGCTTTTACAAAATTTCTCTCCAGATGCTTCGCTATTCAGTATTTATCAATTTCATTCTCGCGTTCTTTAATCTCATTCCGCTACCGCCACTGGATGGATCGAAAATGATTTCCAGTTTCCTCAAGGGAAATGCTTTACGGAGCTACGAAAACTTCGCCCAATACACTCCTATGATTTTTATTGGAATCATGGCCCTGAGTTTTATGGGCATTCATACCATCGGTTATCTCCTTCAACCGGCAAGTGATCTCGCAAACTTCGTCATGTTTGGATTCGTCGGGTTCTTCGGCGGACTCGGTTAATGATAGACCTTGTGAGATTTCAAATGGCCTTAGATTTGAGATTCTTCGGGAACATCATTAGAGGTTCTGCATGACTGAAAATGAAATCCTGGTAAAAGTCGACCGGTTCGACGGCCCGTTAGCTCTTCTTCTGCATCTTGTTCAGAAAGAAGAGATGCGTATTCAAGAGCTCGAACTCAACACAATCACTCGTCAGTATCTGGATTATCTGCAGAAGATGCAGGATCTGAACTTTGATATCGCCGGCGAATATCTCTATATGGCGGCGACACTCTTGTATCTCAAGTCACAAACTGTGGCGGATGAATCCCAGGATCAGAATCTTATCAAAATCACTGCCGGCGAAATGGGTCTTGAGATCCAGACTCGCGGTGAACTCATTAAGCGCCTCGAAGAACTCGAGCGCTTCCAGCGTCTCGGTCAGAGACTTTGGGGACTCAACAAGAAAGGCCACGAGATTTTTGTTAAACCGAGAGTGGATCGTAAAGCGATTGAGAATTCCATTCTCACTCCGATCGATCTTCAGCAGCTCACCGAAACCATGATGGATCTTATCCGTCGTGAGAAGAAGAAATACACCGTCGTGAAACGCGACCGTCTCTCGATCAAAGAAAAACTCATTCGTCTCAAGGCCATGCTGAAGCAAGGTGAGACGACTCAGTTTGATAAGCTTCTCGATGAGAACGATGTCGGCATTATCGATAAGGTAATCACCTTTATTTCGCTCCTTGAACTTGCCCGTCTGAAAAAACTCGAAATTTTCCAGAACGAGGACAAGGGCAATATTTATATCGAAGTGAAAGAAAGTCTCGATTCGTTTGATCCGGAAACGGCGAACGGATTTGAACCGGAAGATGAAGTTAAGAAAGAAGCACCAGCGGCTGCACCTGCTGATGTGACTCTTCAATAAGGAATGGACATGGAAGGTAACAACACCGACATCAATTACGAATGGGACCTCGCAGTTGAAGACGCTGCTGCCGCTGAGATCGCGGAAGTAGAGTCTGTTGAAACTGAGACACCTCCTGAGTTCAGCCTTGATGTGGCGTACTTTGACGAGAAAGACCAGGAAGACATGCTTTGGCAGGCCCGCACCGGTCTGAACATTGATACTCTTTCGGGTGCGATCGAAACTATCATTTTCATGTCCGATCGTCCGATCTCGATTCAGAAGATCAAAGCTCAGATTGATACAGAACTTCCTCTTCGCGTGATCCACGAAGCTCTGGCAAAACTCCAGGTTGGATACGAAGAAAAACATCACGGCATTCGTCTCGTGGAAGTTGCGGAAGGATACCAATTCCGTACCAAAGCGACTTATTCGAAGTTCGTGCAGAATCTCTTCAAGATCTATTCTCTCGTTCTCACGCCGACTGCTCTCGAAGTTCTTGCGATCATCGCGTACAAGCAGCCGGTCTCTAAGAATGACATTGAAAAAATCCGTGGCGTCGATTCGTCACACATTATCCGTGCTCTCATGGACAAGCGCCTGGTTCAGATCACCGGCCGCTCTGAAGAGCTCGGTCGTCCGTCACTCTTCGGAACAACTTCTGAATTCCTCGAAGTCTTCAACCTCGCGGACATCAACGCTCTTCCTCCGGAGTATGAACTTGAGGAAATGGCGACGAAGAACACGATCGGCACAATTGCTGACATCAAGTCAGTTGTCTTCCGTGGCGATAACCTGAAGAAGTTCAGTGTGGATGAGTTCGAAGAACTTGAAAAACTTTCTCAGGACATCGTGAACATTCCTGCGGAAACAGATTTCACGATGCTTCTTAAAACTGAAGATAAGAAAAAGACTGATGGGGAAAGTGCAATTCGCAAATCAGCATTCGATATCCTTGAAGATTTCGTGAACAAAGAAGAGACCCTTCGTCAGAACCAACTCGCAAGCTCTTCAAACACTCTTATGAATGTTGTTGAAGGCCGCGCGGTTGATATTTCAGAAGAAGGCGTGATCTTCAATGCTCCGGAAGTCGATGAAGAGTTTGAAGCTCTTCGCGCTCAGGAAATTGCTGAAATCGATGCCCAGGAAGAGCGCATGAAAGAGCAGGCCCTTGCATTCGAAGCTGAGGCCCTTGAATCTGCGCTTGATAAGGTATTTGATGAAATGATCGCCGGGAAGAAGCTTGAAGAAGGTGAAATGGATTTCAACGTGGAAGGCGAGGAGAAAGAACTCGACGAATCCATTGGTGAGGCAATTGATCTCGCGAAAGATCTTGATCTGGATCTCGCGTTTTTGAATGAAACGGATGATACGGATAAATTAGATACAGAAGTATAAAGAGAAAGGGCCGCTTTCGCGGCCCTTGTTTTTATTGAGTTGATTATCTTCCTGCAGGTCTGTTACGTGGTCCCCCTGCATTTGCACCTCCAAATGCAGCTAAAACGTCGGCCCAAAATCCGCCGCCTTTCTTCTCCTTCAATTCTTTCTTCGAGAGCTTTTTCATCGCTGGTTTCAGCTCATCTGTTTTGTTTTCCATTTGTTTCTCTTGCATACGTACCTCCAATAGAGCGCGCTAACAATTTAGGCGCCCTTATTTATATGAGTGATTATTTTTTTCCGTCCGGTAAACCTCTGCCACCTTGATAAAGAAGATCGCCGGCAAATTTAATTGCCTTCGCTAGCTGATACTCCAAAGTAGGTGTGTACCCACCCTTATGCTTTTTAGATTCTTACATCGAAAGTTTTTTATTCTTCATTTGTGCTCCTGATGAACGTCAAACCTTGTACGCAATTATCGGAGTATTTTACTCCGAGCTGACTAAAGAATTAGTGAGAAGCTATTTTACTGACCCTTACTGTGCTCAACTAAAGAACCTTAAGATTATTCTCCGGCACATATTTCTGCCTTATTGGGTTTTCGTAAACATTGGATACTTAAAGGCGGAGAGGTACATGCTTTCTCAGGAAGAAAAAGAGCTCCTTACAAACAGGTCCATCCTCAATCTGATTTTTACAGAGGATGAAATCGAAGACGTACTTCGTGCGGGTTTCGTTGAGCCATGTGAGGCAGGCGCGACCATCGTTGAAGAAGGCTCGATACCTAAGCATGTTCTGATACCACTCAATGGTCTGGTCGAGCTCTTTTCGGTTCTTGGTCACGAGACCATCATCAATGGTGTTGTTCAGCCAGGCAGAACCATCAATACCTACTCCATTCTCCGCGAAGTACCGTACCAATATTCCGCGCGCTTCAAAGAGCCCGGAGCAGTAATCAGAATTCCTATGAGGCTTGTTCATGACAAGCTCGCTCATCATCCGGAGCTCAGAACGTATTTGTTAGGAATGACCGAGAGTCATGACATCAGAAGACTCGCTAAGGACATTCAGTCGATTGGGTGTTCAGTAGATTTCAAAGTGAATTTTCTCGCTTCTTTAACGCTAAAAGAATTCAGACCACAGGAATGGCTGAATAACCCTAACGAAGTTCCAACTGAGGCACTCTATCTTCTCGAGGGCCAGCTCACGAGCCAGAGATTTAAGCCTGATCCGGGGAAACCATTGCTTCAGATTCAGGTGCCTTCAAGAAGTTGGTTTGGCTGGAAGTCACTCGTTGATGAGGAAACTTCCCGTCACATTTTGAAATCGGTCACCGGCGGACGATTCTTTTCTCTCTCTTCTGAACTTTTGAATAAATTGAAACAAGAATTTCCTGAAGACTTCGAGCTCTATCATGAGTCCATCGTCGCAGGAAATCAGACTGAAAAGGAAGATGACGAAGAAGGCGAAGAAGTCGACATCGAGTCATTAATTAAGGAAAGCGTTCGTCCAAAGAAGAAATTCTGGAAGTCACTACCGTGGGTTCAGCAGAGCGATCAAATGGATTGCGGTCCTGCGTGTATGGCGATGATCTCTGCTTACTACAATCACAAGATACCGATTCAATACTGGCGTACCCAAATGTCCACAGGAAGGGATGGGACAAGTCTCTTTGATCTCGCGCTTACGAGTGAAAGAAACGGTTTCACTTCATGCGCTTTGAGTGTGGAAGACCTTTCGACACTCGATAAAGATTTTTTTCCTGCGATTGCGTTGAGACAGTATCACTACCTCGTGATCTATTCGGTGACTAAGAAAGCAATCACGGTTGGTGATCCTGCTATCGGTATCGTGCGAATGAAGCCTGAAGAGTTTTACGAGGGCTTTGAGCAATCAATTCTTTTCCTGAAGCCGAATGAAGCTTTCTTCGAACTCCCAGTGACAGGTGGGCAATATAAACATTTCTTCCAGATGCTAGAGGGGCTTCACAAGGAGCTTTTCCTCAGTTTCTCTGTATCACTCATGTTGGTACTGCTCGGATTACTGACTCCGGTTTTGAGTCAGGTGTTCCTTGATGACATTCTTGTGAACCGCGATGAGAATCTCCTGAAGATCGTTCTTGGCGTAGCAGTTGGAGTAACCCTAATTCAAGGATTCCTCGGATGGGCTCGGGCCTATTATGTGAATTACGTTGGGATCAAATACAGCTATAAGGCCAACACGATTTTCATGAAGAAGATGCTGAGCCTCAATTATAAATTCTTTGCCGATCGTCACGTCGGAGATTTCACAAAGAGACTTGGAGAGCTTGATAAGATTCGTAATTTTCTACTGAGTTCGTTTGAAGAAATCATTCTCGCTTGTATCAGCATAATCATCTACACAACTGCACTGCTTTTCTATTCACCGATGGTAGCAGGCGCATTCTTCGCGGTTGTGCCCGTTTTCTTCCTCATTTCTTTTTTAAGCGGGAATAAGCTTTCCGGGATTTATCAAAAGATCTTCAAGGAAAGTGCTGAGCTAAACTCACAGCTCACGGATACGATCAAAGCGATACCCACCGTGAAGTCTATGACCGCTGAACTTGCCTGTCGCTGGCGTTACGAAGAAAAATTTGTGAATCTCTCTAAGGCCTCAAGAGATTTTTCATTGGCTGCAGCAACATTGAACGTGATTAGTTCGTTCTACACAGGACTTGTGAATTATCTCATCATGGGTCTTTGCGGATGGCTTGCGATCAAGGGCGAACTTTCGCCCGGACAAGTCGTTGCAGTGACGATGATTTCGGGAAATATTTTAAATCCTCTTCTACTCCTTGCTTCGAAAGTCGATGATGCCTTTGAGATCAAGGCGGCAATGGGAAGGATCAATGACATTCTTCTTGCCCCTTCGGAGGGATCTCAGAAAAAAGGACGCCTCAAGAAAGATTCTTTTCTGGGGGAAATTGAGTTTAAAGATGTTTGGTTCAGGTATGGCGGCGAAGGCAGCGACTGGGTTCTGAAAGGTGTGAATTTTAAAATCGAGCCAGGACAGAACGTGGCGTTTGTCGGGCCGAGTGGTTCTGGAAAATCTACGATTGCTGCTCTTATTGCCAGGATGTTTGAACCAACCAAAGGTCAGATCTTTATCGATGGTCGCGATTATCTTGATTATGATATTTCCTGGTTAAGATCACGCCTGGGGATTCTTCACCAGGAAAGTCATCTCTTTCATGGAACAATCATGGAGAATATCGCGTTCTCCGCTCCAGACATTGATACTGCCAAAGTGGTTGAAGCTGCAGAAAGAGCTGCTGCCCATGAATTCATCCAGAAAAAACCAAATGACTATTACTACATGATTTCCGCAGGAGGGTTCGGGCTTTCCGGCGGTGAAAAGCAACGTATTGCTCTCGCCCGCACTTTTTATCGCGATCCTTCAATACTCATTCTCGATGAAGCAACCTCTGCTCTTGATGGAATCGCGGAAACCAATCTTTTGCAACGATTGAAGGACCAGGTAACAGGGACGACAATCAATATTGCTCACCGATATTCCACTGTCATGCATTCCGATTATGCCCTCGTGCTCTTTGAAGGAAGAGTCGTTGGCTTCGGTACTCATGATGATCTTTCCCGTGACAATGAAATTTATCAGAAGCTCTTCGGCGTCGCTCAGGAAGAAAAACTTCCAGAGAACGTCCTGAAACTCGGGGAGGGCGTCGCATGAGCGAAGAATCAAATGCACAAAACCAAAACGTCCAACTGAGCTGGGCGGCCCGCTCATTTATTGAAGCGCCATCTTCGCGCGTCCTGTTTTTCAGTGTCTCGCTCGTTCTGGCAAGTATTGTGACATTCTTTCTTGCGTCTTATTTCATCACTATTGATCTCACAGTGCGAACAGATGGCCAGACCGACTCCTACCTCGGTGTGAAGGAAGTAATTGTTCTTCGCAGTGGCCAGCTCGAGGAACTTAGAGTGAAAGAAGGTTCTCTCGTCAGTGCACAGGAAGTCGTAGGCCACCTGAGAATTGAAGGATCATCTGAATCAATGCTCCTGGATTATGTCCATTCCCTGAAAGCGGCCCTGAAAGGTTGTAGGGAGAAGGGGTGTCAGCTTCCGCAGGGAACCTTCGATGCGGCGATGTTCACGGACCCCTCGCTTAAAGAAGCCCTCTCCAATGTCAGCAGAAAATTTTCGGACTACCGATATTCGCAAGTTGAACTCAAAGAAAAACTCGCGCGCGAAATTGGACCTCTTAAACAGCGTCTTGTTCTTGTCAGAAAAAAGCTCGAGTATCTGGCGACATCGAAGATGAGAAACTACCTTCTCATGCAAAAAGAAGCATTGGATGAAGAGAAGGGAAGACTTGAACAGCAGCTCATTGCCTCTGAGAACCAGCTTTCAGGCACAGAACGTGAAAAGAAGTCCGAAGCCGTTCATTCGCTTGAGCTGGCAATTTATCAGATTGAAAATTTCCTCGAGAAACATCGTCTGAAGGCTCCCGTCTCCGGTCGAGTGGCCAAACTCTATAAAACGCAAGGCTCGTACCTGCGCGAATATGAACCAGTGATTGCAGTGATTCCGGAATCATCACCCATCGTCGCGAAGGTGAATGTCGCCGCTAAAGATGTTGCCCGAATCAAGGAAGGTGACACCGCATTCGTTTCTATCGACGCTTATCCGAAGCACAAGTATGGATATTTCTCCGGGAAACTTGTCTCGATTGATAAGGTCGCTTCAGAGGCCAAGTATGTGGCGCGCATTTCCATCGATATTAATTCACTTCCCAGAAAACCTGCTTTCGCAGTGGAAGAACTTGGGAAAGTGAAGCTCGAGCCTGGAATGGGCGTTGAAGTTCGGATCATCACGGGAAAGACAAAACTCCTGCAGCTCATGCTGGATAAGGTCCTTGGAAAAGAACGATGATCGTCTTTTTTTTCCTCATTGTTTCTTTTGCCGCTCTTGCCGATGTGACTTCTCAGGATATTTATCAATGCGCTCTTCGACAGATTATCCTGAACCAACAGGAAGCCGTTTACAGAGAACGTATTAATTACGCCAATGCCCGCGCCCAATTTTTTCCGACTATAAGTGCATCGGCAGGGCCTTCGGCATCCGCTCAGGGACAAACACGGTTTAATTCCAATCTTGCTAGTGTCAGTGGCACTCAAAAGATTGTGGATTTCGAGACCATATCTACGATTGATGCCGCCGAGAAGGGAGTTAATGCTTCACGGTTAGAGCTCCTTCAGGATGGCCTTGATTCAGCTTTCCTCGCAATTGAAGACCTCGGGCAAATCAAGGCCTTTGAAAATCAAATGGAGCTTTATGATATTCAGCTGAGAAGTTTTCAGTTGTCCGATGAAATCATGTCGACGGGAAGCAAGCTCGGAGTTTCAGATTCGAATGATCTTTTACAAGTTCGCTCTCAAATCATATTTCTAAAAACAGAAATTAATCGTCTCGAATTTGAACTCCAGCGAAGAAAGCGGGTTTTCACTGCCAAATATGGTTTTTCACCGGTGCCATTGACTGACATTAAAACCAACACAGTGCCTGGTCCTGTGAACGTTGACAGATTGCCCGCGGCGATTGCACTCAATAACCGAATAGACCAATCACGCTTTGAAAAACTTGTTTATTACCGACGGTACTGGCCTGATCTTTCTCTTCAGGCAAGTTACGTGAGTGCACAATCAGCGTGGCCAACTCAATTGGGCTATCCGAATCGATTTGCTACTATTGCGGTGGTTGCCGATCTGAGTGCACTGTGGAGAGAGAAGCAACAACGGGAATATCAGGATCCTATCATCCAAACCCGCATCAATCGATTGACCTATCTTCTGCGAAATCTGAAAGTGGAATATGAACAGTTAGACGCTGAATTGGCACTCGTGGAAAGACAGATTCCGCTCCTTGAAAATCGCGTAGAGGTCACTCAGAAATCAAAAGAAGTTTCGAAAGCAAAGTTGCGTCTCGGGAGACTATCATTTCTTGAACTTCAGCAGTCAGAGCAAGCCGCTTATTCAGCTGCACAGGAAAGGTATCTCATTGCCCTCCGAAAGCAGATTCTGAATGTCCGAAAAGACCTGGCCGCCAATTATGATCTATCAAGATACCAGAAAATCAATTGTTCCCTTCCATAAATGGCGGAAAATACACTAATCCAAGCGGTTGCTTGACCATGGGCATTGAGGCAGGTACAACCTCTCCAATCGATATTTATTAACTGCCGTGATGGTAGATGGAGGTTTCAAATGACTGATTCAGTCGCTAATCAAGAATTATCAATTCGTCTTCAAAAAGTGATCGCCGATTGTGGTGTGACTTCACGTCGTAAGGCCGAAGGTCTCATTCTCGATGGTCGCGTGACTGTGAATGGCAGAACCGTCACTGAGCTAGGAACAAAAGTTAATCCTCACACAGACATTATCCAGGTTGATGAAAGAACCATTGAGCTCTCCGCGGTCGATAAAGTTTATCTCGTGATGAATAAGCCACGCGCTTACATGACAACTCTCTCTGATCCGGAAGGGCGTCCGACGGTGATGGAACTTATCTATGGCGTGAAACAGAGAATTTTCCCGGTTGGTCGTCTGGATTACCTTTCTGAAGGCCTTCTCATTCTCACGAACGATGGTGATCTCGCCAACATGATCATGCATCCTAAGTATGAAGTTGAGAAAGTGTACGAAGTAAAAGTCTTCGGCCACGTGAACGAAGGAATTCTCGCTCGCATACGTCGTGGTGTAATGACTGAAGACGGACTCATGAAGCCAAAATCTGTTCGT
>JBJMLZ010000031.1:0-4431 GCA_045805035.1 Bacteriovoracaceae bacterium | reverse complement strand
GTAGATTTTGTTCGCTTTCATCTCGATCATCCGAAGATGGAGATCAATGCAGTCACAGAAGGGAAATTTATCGTGAAGCTTGCGACGTTAGAATCGCCCGAGCACATCATGACTCATCTGAAGTGCACCGTTCAGGTCAAACAGACGGTCAAATAATTCCGCGTTCGGATCTTCCACGACATCCATCCATTCATATCTCAAAGCATGAAGGTAAAGACGCTCGGCCTTCACTCCCCCGTAGAGTTCATCTCCGAGAATGGGAAAACCAAGATGTGAAAGTTGGGCCCTGATCTGGTGACGAAGACCCGTCTTGAGATTTACAAGGAGAAGACTCTTTCCCTGATTCTCCGAAATCTTCATGACCGCGAGAGTTCCGGGTGAAGAAAGTTCGGTCGGATCATCTGTGATCTTTTGCTTGGAGCCCTTGATGCCTGTGCCCCGCAGATGATGCGTCCACAGTCCTTCTTTGTCGAAGCTGCCGTTCACCACTGCCCAGTAAAATTTTCTCTTCACTTCGGTCAGGAAAGCGTTGCGCGTGTTCTGAAACACACGATCAGTTTTTGCGAGAAGAACGACTCCAGAAGTATCATGATCAAGACGGTGAAGAAGGCCGCGATCATAGTGTTCTTTATTCACATTGAGAGCATCGAACTTTTTTTCTTCCACCAGATAATTCAAAAGAGTGTCTTTATCCGCATAATGAAGAGGATGGCAATGCACTCCCGGTGGCTTGTGGAGAGCGAGATAAAGCGGATCTTCTTTGATGATGGAAGGCCTTGGCCCCTTGAACTCAGGATTGATCTGAAGATGATTCACAAGATCGAGCGGCAGCTTCAATACCTCACGGGCATTCACCGCACGAAGTAACTGCTTACTCGAATAGAATTTTTTCAGTTGCTGGCCGGAAGAGTGGAGCGCAGTCTGAAGTGCCTCTTTCAATGATTTCTCATCGTGAAGCCACTGGACTTCGATCAGCTCCACTACTGACCTTCGACTTTGCGGCCTTCGGTACGCAGGTCGTTCTTCTTCAGGACAAACTCCACCCGACGATCGGAGATGTTGGCGTTGGTTTTTTCCTGTGGCCGTGAATCGCCATAGAAGACCGTTGTGACTCTTGAAGGAGAGACTCCGCGCTGGAGAAGTGCTTTGGAAACTTCGAACGCACGCTTCGAAGAAAGCTCATAGGCACCGACAGATTTGTCTTTATCAAAGACCTCACCGATTTCGGCATGCCCTTCAACAAGCACGTTCCAGCTATTTTCCTTGAGCATCTTCACCAGACGTTCAAAGACCTGAATGTTAATTTCATCGATGCCAACACTGCCTTTTCTGAACTGGATCTTGTCTTTCATGCGAACGAGAATCGACTCAGGCATCTCGTAGACGTTCACGGATTCCTGGAGGTCATTGTCTTTCAACATGGCCTTCAGCTGATTGAGCTGCGTATCTGACTCGCGGTTGATCTCGTGTTTATCGAGAAGCCCTTCCGCAGTGAGAAACTCAATCGGGAAAGGCTTCGCGGGATTTTCGGAATCAATCATTGTAGGCGCATCACTCGGTGATTTACCGGCACGCATGACTTCGCCCGCCTTGAGGACGTTGCCACCGAAAGCATTTCTGAGTGAGCCGATGGCGGCTTCATATTTCGCCGTCTCTGTTTTTGCAAACGAGAGAAGAAGAATGAAGAACGTGAGAAGAAGCGTACAAAGATCTGAGAAAGTTGCGAGCCACCCTGGAGCACCAGGCTTACAGGGAGGACACTTAGGAGCGTCTGCCATAACTACTCCTTCTTATCCTCAATGAGGCGATCTTTCGGAGCAAGGAATGAGTCAAGCTTCTCGCGGATCACGCGTGGGTTTTCCCCAGCGACGATCCCGAGGACACCGGCGATGATAATGTTCATCTTCGTTGATTCCTGCTTAGAGCGCTGCTTGAGTTTCGCCGCAACTGGAATCGTAAAAATGTTAGCGATACAAGATCCGTAGAAGGTTGTGAGGAGGGCAACCGCCATCGCGGGACCGATCGATGAAGGATCCGACATACTTTGCAACATCTGCACGAGACCAATCAAGGTACCGATCATACCGAAGGCCGGACCATCTGAGCCCATCCCTTCGAGAATATCAACGCCCTTAGCGTGACGTTCTTCCATCGCTGCAATCTCGAGCGAAAGAATGGATGTGATCACTTCAGGTGGACGGTTATCCGCTGCGAGTGTCACTGCTTTTTTAAGAAACTTATCTTCGACCGGAACTTTTTCGAGAGCAAAAACGGATTCACGACGAGCAGTCTCAGCGAGCTTCTGAATTTCTTCGATCATCGCTTTCGGATCTGTGGAAGTGCTGAAGATTGATTTCATGTAAATGGGAATGAACCCCTTCAGGTTTTCCATCGGCCACTTGATCATCGTCGTTGCAATCACTCCTCCTCCCACAACCACCACTGAAGGAATGTCGATGAAGATTGAGAGTGGAGAACCGTAGATGATTGAACCCACGACCGCGACTGTCGCAAGAGCAAGGCCCAAAACTGTTGAAAGATCCATAACAACACCTTCGCAGAAAAAGACTTTTAATGCTTAAGGTATCGGAATCTAACAGACGAACTTGAATGAGGAGTTTTATTGTTGAGTGGAGAAATCAGAGAAATAAAAAAAGCCCCGTCGTGACGGGGCTTTTTTCACTTTTCGTCTTTCATCAAAATCGTGGAATCGATGTAGGTCAGCATAGCGGAACGAAGATCTTCGAGAGAAATATCTTCTGTCCCCTTCCCTTGAAAGATTTCATCCTTGATCATCTCAACTGGAAAACCTGTCATCTTCGACAGTGTCTCTAAGCTGATACGTCCTGTGTTTTTATCTGTGAGACCATCTGTGGTCATCTCAGTTGTCATTCTTGACTCCTTGAAGTTTCCTACTCAAATCCATTGGGTAAGCTTGTGCTAGGAAGCATATCTATCGCGAAAAACCTAAGTCAATTTAATGTAAGGTTATGTTAGAAGGGTCTTTAGGGTTTTTTAGCAAAGTGATGGAATCACTCAGGTTTTTGCACGTACCCAGGAGCTGAGATCAATGTCAGAAAGCTTGCGACCTTCGCTTCCATCTCCTGGTACTCGTGAACCGCATTTGAACCGAGGGTAATTCCCCCACCCGCTCCATACTTCCACAAGCGCTCAGAGAGATCGATTTCCGCTGTTCTGATGTTGATGCTCGCAACTTTTTTGTTGCCGTAACAAAGTAGAGTTGAGCCGCAGTAGACGCCTCTCTTTCCATGCTCCACATCCTGAATGATTTGCATCACTCTTTTTTTCGGAGCGCCTGTGACACTTCCCCCCGGAAAAAGACAAGTGAGCACGTGAAGAAGAGAGATCTTTTTTGAGAGCTTCACTGACAGCAATGAGTACTGATGAAGAAGTCCTGGCACTTCAAGGGCCGCACGTTTTTTGAGAACGCGAGCAATAGGACGATCAAGGCGATTGAGATCATTTCTTAGAAGATCAGTGATCATGAGAAGCTCGGCCTCATCCTTGGTGCTTTCGAGAAGTTCCCGCCAATCTTCTTTCAAAGTGCCTTTTCTTCTCATCGTGCCTTTGATCGGCATCGTTCTCACTTCATTGTTCTTGTACTGGAAGAGACACTCGGGTGAGTTACTGAGAATCATCTGATCATGAAAGATCGTTGAGTGGGCAAAGGTCCCAAGGCCTTTGCGTGAAAAAAAGAATGAATTGATATCTCGGGGATCAATCGGTTCCTCGGTTTCAAATTCAAACGGGCTTGTGACATTCACCTGATAGCAGTTACCGGCATGAAGCTGCTCCTGAATGTATTGAAAGACTTCCTTGTATTCACTCCAGTTAGGACGCTCCAGAGACTTCAGCGGGAACTGATCAATTGTTGCGCGAGGAAGACTGGTCTTTCTTGCGCTCTCATATTCAATTTCAATCGCTAAAGGAACATCATCACTTACCGAATGACCAAGACCCAGGAGAACGAGTCCCAGCTCATAATGAAAATGGTAAACGTGATGGCCTCGGACCTTGTCCTGAAGCATTTTCTCATCAAGCGAATCGAGAAATTTTTGAAGAGGATAGGTTTCCGGATATCCGGTGATGAGATTGTGTCTTGTGGTCCGGTAATAAATGTAAGCGATCTTGGGACGCGTGAGCTCCAGCAGGGTCGAAGAGTTCCAGCGGAACCGTGACGAGATCACTTCTCTGCACCACCGCCGGCCATCTCGGCAAACTTCGTCTGCGATCCGATCCACGCAAGTTCAACATCACCCGGCTCACCGTTACGATTCTTAGCGATGATGATGTCAGCAATGCCTTTTTTCGTGGAAGCTTCTTTGTTGTAGTACTCATCACGATGGATCAGGCACACAATGTTTGCATCCTGCTCAAGTGAACCTGATTCGCGAAGATCTTCGAGGGCAG
>JBJMLZ010000030.1:0-16497 GCA_045805035.1 Bacteriovoracaceae bacterium | reverse complement strand
GTCATTCATAAGTTGGGCCGCCAGGTTGGCCCTCACTGCGCGAACCATGGCAGTGTAAGTATAGAGATTGCTCCTCAGGAGCGTGCGATAAATAAAGCTCAACCCACGCGATAAAAAAAGTCTCCACTCTGGAACACCCGCCACTGCGCCCTGAGGATGATAGGGGGATACGGTAGCGAGGTCCGCTCCTTGTTCGATTTCTCTGACCAGCTTGATGACGAGTTCCGGATCATAGGTGCAGTCGCTGTCCAGAAAAGTGATCACGTCTGCATTGGTCGCATGAGTGATCCCGGTTCTCAGAGCAGCACCGAGATTCATGTTCTTTTCGTGGCGAACGACAACGGATCCGGGAAACGCAGATGCTTTCTGACGGAGAAGTTCATAAGTATTGTCCGAGCTGCCATCGTCGACGAAGATGAAGTTGAAAGAATAATCCTCATGATTTTTTGTGAGCTCTCCCAGCTTTTCAAAAAGCTGGGGAAGTGATTCCTCTTCGTTAAAGCATGGAATGATGACGGCGACTTTTTTCATTATTTTTTTGCCTCGGCAACGGCAAGCGCCAGGACTTCAGGGAGAAGTCTTTTTTCACAGCAAGGCCTGATTGGGGAACTCGTATCCTCGAGAGAAATTCTGGAGTCCCCGCAGGCGCAGATCCTCGAGACAATTTTCGCAGGAAGACCGTAGGCGAGGTGAAACGCCGGAACACTTTCGGTTACGACCGAGCCTGCACCAATCAAGGCAAAAGCTCCGATCGTGACGTCTGAGATGATGGTAGATCCCGCGCCGATTGAACAACCCGTCATTAATTCCGTCTTTGACACTCGCCAGGTTTTATTTCCGGCGCGGGGAACACGGTCATTTGTAAAAGTGACGTTTGGGCCGACGAAGACCCAGCGATGAACCATGACACCATTGTAAACGCTGACACCGTTCTGGATACGGCTGCCTTTTTCGATGGTAACACCCGTGTCGATAAAAACATCTTTACCGAGAGAAACATCTTCGGAGATGACTGATCCGGTCCTGACGTGACAGTGGTGCCAGATCTTGGCGTTACTTCCCACGGAAACATTCTCTTCTACAATCGCCGTCGGATGAATGTATGCTGAGGCCTTTTCTGTCACGGATTCGTCTCCCTGTTATTCATCATAAACGGACATTCATTATCATGGCAGAGTGAGTTTATTTTCGGAACTAAAGGTTCAGGGATCCCCGGCCCGGAAATGAGCCTCGTCAGCATCTCGATTCCGGTTTTCCGTTCTTCATCTGAACCCTGGAGTAAGAATACCGCATAATTTGCTTCATAGGCTGATAAGGGCCTCCAGGCCGACTGGAAAATCTTTTTTTTCTCTTCTCTGGGTAGCGGGGAAGAGGAAACTGATTGGAAAAAATAGTCGAGAAGATAAGGTGCTTCGAAGTCATAATTCTGTGCACCCCAGGTGAGAAGCCGCATTCCCGCCTCCCGATCCCTGATGTGGCCGGAGAGTCCGATGGCGTTGTGAGGAGATGGCTCATTGTCGTAGGAAACTTTCCAGAGGGCCTGAGGGCTTCTCCACATTCCGGCAATTGAAATTGTTTTCATCAGAACTGCTAAAGTCAAAACTCCAAACATTACATCAACCGATTTTGAAGATATCGGAAAAGTACGGACGACCAGGCACACGCAAATGATCATGCAGGCAAGTGGCAAGTAAATGTACGTATCGTTGATGAAAGCAATGAAGGTTGGGATGAAGGCGAGGAAAGCAAGAAGAAGGAAAGGAACTGTGTCCCTCGAGCGGCGACAAAAAAGATAGGAAACTGCCACGATAAGAACAAGTCCGACCAGGTTCCAGAGACTGCCCTGCCAGTAAAAACCGGAAATCGAATACGGAAAAAGAATGATCGCCCCGGCCCTCCCGAGTGAAAGGACATACCTCGACAAATTAGAAAGAAAATCGGGTTTCAGGTACGTTGTATTTAGTGAATTCACGACGAAGGTTTTATAAGCGCTGACCGCAAAAACAATCGCACCAGAAATAACCATGACGATGAAAGGTTTTCGATTGAGTTTCCACTTATTCCATCGCGAGACAAACCAAAACCAGACGGGAAGGAGAAAGTGAATCTGATGGCAACAAATCGAGGCCAGATACGAAAGTACCGCTCTCCAGGTGAGAGTCCTGTGCTTCATAAAATCCAGAAGCGCAAGCAGAGTAAACATCAGAGCGAGTGAATGCTTTCTCGCCGACACCCAGCCGACAGAAGAAACGAAGACGGGATGAAATGCAAAAAGTGCTGTTCCCATCCAGGCCATTCTCCGAGATGGAATGATAACTGACAGAAGACGGTAGAAAATAAAAACATTCGCGAGGTGAATCAGAAGATTAAAAAGATGGAAACTCTGAAAATTTGTCCATTGGGCAATCTTGATGTTGATGTAAAGTGAAAGGTCCCTCAAAGGCTGAACGTCGAGAATTTTATTGGTGGCCACTGCGGAAAAGTAATCACTCAGTGAATGGATAGAATGCAGCGGAACGACCAGCAAGTTGTCATCCCTTCCGACCATGGTATCGAACTCGACATAGGGAAAATAAATGAAGGCCAGAGCAATGAAAATGATCGCCAGAGGAGCGCTGTTTTTTAATGAAAACGATGACGGCATATGAAAAGTATAAGTCACCTTTATCCATTCTAGTCAGTAGGATATTGACTCTTTTTTGCGCCAAGTCATTGTAAAACTTCCAGTGAGGTTGCCACATCGCGCGGATTCCCTTAAAAGGAGTCATTCTAATTTTTTGCCCGGTGGTCTTTCGAGGGAACCGGGATAGACGACCTTAAAGGTGATGTATGTCACGGCCTCGCTTACATGATGCGCTTTCCGCTCTTTTCGAGCAAAAAGACTCAAAGAATTTAACTGAGATTTTCAAGCACCCGAGCTTTGCTGACTTCACACGGCTGCAGAGAATTCCTGAGACCGGTGATGAATTTATCCAGGCGTTCATTCACAAATCTTTTTCGCATGAATTTGAAGTCGCTCATCAGGAGCAATTAGAGTTCCTGGGGGACGCTGTCCTTCAGCTCATTCTGACAGAAGAACTGTATAAGCGATTTCCCCGTGAAGCGGAGGGAAGACTTTCCAAACTCAGAAGCTCGATTGTGAATGAAAAATCCCTCGCGACCCTCGCCCGCGGATTGAAGCTGAACGAGATGATTCTCGTAGGGAAAGGCGAATTCAAGAAAAACCTATTCGAGCAGGACACTGTGCTGGCGGATACCTTTGAGGCCATGCTCGCAGTGATCTACCGGAAAAACGGTCTTGAGTTCACACGGAAAATTCTTTTTCAGTGGCTCGATCAATTTCTTCCCGGCGTTTTTGAGAATGACCTCGAGAGTTTTGACTGGAAGTCGCAGCTTCAGGAAAAGACCCTTGCTAAGTTCAAGACGCTCCCGAAATATACCTCTGAAGAGAGAGGACAAAGTTTTCTCATTGAACTGTGGATAGAAGGAAAGAAAATCACCGAAGGTATTTTCCCCAACAAAAAAGCGGGAGAAAAAGAGCTCGCCGAATCCGTTATTAAAAAAGGTCTCATTTAGGAGTTACATATGCTTTTAGAAAATCAACACCCGCACAACAAGGCAGTCATGATCGCCGTCCTGGGAAAACCGAACGTAGGGAAGTCCTCGTTCATCAATCACCTCCTGGGTTTCGATCTTTCGATCGTGAGTAACCTTCCCCAGACAACGCGGAACCAGTTTCATTGTGCTTTCACCATTGATCGCACGGAGGTGGTTCTTGTGGATACTCCGGGTGTACACGGGTCAAACATGGAGCTCAATAAGCGCATGAACGGCCAGGCACAGATGGGTTCCGAAGGTGTTGATATTAACTTTATCCTTCTCGACCTCACCAAAAACATCATGGGAGAGTTCCGTGACTTCCTGAAAAATTTTGAGGCCGAGCTGACCCGCACGTGGATTATTTTCACGAAGGCCGATCTCGTAAAAACCGATGAGTTTGACTTTGCCAAAGTGGTTGAGGAACTCAAAACTCTTTGCCCGGCAATTGAAAAACATTTCGTCATCAGCTCAAAAAACGGTCACAACATCCACGAACTCACTGGCGCGATTCAGGATGCCGCGAAGTCTGCTCCGCACCTTTATCCGGGTGGAGATGCTTCCAACATGAATGAGCGCTTCTTTGCCACTGAATACATCCGTGAGCAGGCGTTCAAGCTTCTGAAGGAAGAACTTCCTTACGAAATCGCCGTCGTTATCGAAGAATACAAAGAAAAGAAAGTGAAGGAAGACGAAACGCCTGAGGCGCACATTTCCGCGTCGATCCTCGTGAACCGTCCGTCGCAAAGAGCGATCGTGGTGGGCTCCAAAGGGAGTGTCATCAAGGAAATCGGCATGCAGGCAAGAAAGAAGATCGAGGCGATGACGGGTGGAAAAGTTCACCTGAACCTTCACGTGAAAGTTTCTCCGAAGTGGATGAACAATAACTTTGTCCTCGATGAGATCGGTCTTCCGCGTACGCAGAAAAGCGCCCGCGTGTGGAGGGCGAAGAAATGAGTACCAGATCAATGGTGGTCTCCATCATCGGAAGACCAAACGTCGGGAAGAGCACGATCTTCAACCGACTGATGAGAAAGCAGCACCTCGCAATGACCCATGACCAGCCGGGAGTCACTCGTGACCGCCACTATGGCATCATGGTCATGGAAGAAGAGCGCGAGGGCAAAACCGTCAATGAGGAGATCATTCTCGTCGACACCGGTGGTTTCTATCCGGAGAAGATCGATATCGATCCGAATAAGAAGAAGAACAACGTCGACCCGTTCTTCAACATCATGGCCGATCACGCGAAACTCGCGATCAATGAATCGGATCTGATTCTTTTTGTCGTCGACGTCCGCGAAGGGCTTCTCCCGTTTGACGAAATGATCATGAGCTATATCCGTTCAACCAAAAAACCGGTGTGGCTCTGTATGAACAAGTTCGACACCGAAAAGCAGGAAGGCGACCAGTACGACTTCTATAACTTCGGTCTCGCTGAAGAAGAAATGCTCCGCTTATCTGCCGAGCACAATCGTGGGTTCTACGATCTCCGTGAGAAGCTCTTCAACCGCGCGATAGAGTTTAAACAGACGGAAAAAGCGAAAGAAGAAGCAGAGTATCTCCAGCAAGGGGTCCGGCCACGTAACGACGTTGTATCCTCTGTCGCGATTATCGGCGCGCCCAACGCTGGTAAATCCACGCTCCTGAACTGTCTTGTGGGTGCTCAGCGCGCTCTCGTCTCAGAAATTGCCGGTACGACAGTTGATCCGATCGAAGGATACATTGATCTGTACTTCGGACCTGACGTCGATATCCTCAGTGCCCAGGACAATAAGTTCCGCAAAGACACTGAGACCATTTTTGAAGAGATGAAGACGCTCGCCCAGGAAGGAAAGATCGTCGACTACTCATTGGAAGATGAAGACGACCTCACTGAAGAAGAGAAAAAAATCTACGTTGAGTTCGGTCAGGAATCTGAACACGCTTTTGAAGAAGACGATGAACAGGTCATGAACTCCCGCGAGTTCGAATTTGATGAGTCGCTCGGGCAGGAAGAATACTTCACTGAGAACAACATCATGAAAGAAATTGAAAAAGGCTGGAATGCTCCTGCCTCTGAAGAAATTTCTGACATTGAGTTTGTTCAGCAGGTGAATCGCTGGCGTTCGGTGAAGATTGTCGACACCGCCGGTATCCGGAAATCCAAAATGGTTGAAGGATTTATCGAAACTCAGTCAGTGTATCGTTCACTTCGCGCGATCTCTGAGTCAGATATTGTTTTGTTCATGGTGGATTCAACTATCGGGATCACTCATCAAGACAGAAGACTTCTCGATATTGCTCTTGAAAAAGGGAAGTCGCTGATCATTTGTCTCAATAAGATAGATCTCATTCGCGAAACGTTCAACGATGCCAAGAAAAAGAAAGAATGGCTCCTGGATCTTCAGGACTCAATTCCGTGGCTTGGTTTCTGCCAGTTGATAACGATTTCTGCTCAGAAAAACCGGAACATCAACTATCTTCGCGAAGCACTCAAACGCACGATCGTGATCAGAAACAAGAAGATCCCGACTGCCCAATTGAATCGTTGCCTCACGATGCTCACAGATACCAATCCGGTGCTGGTAAGACGAACGAATGGCGTGCGCTTCAAGGTGAAATACGCTTCGATGCTCAAATCATCTCCACCGACGTTCCTTCTTTTCTCAAACAAATCTCAGGGCATTCCGGAAAACTATAAGCGGTATCTCGTGAATGGACTGAGGAAAGAATTCAATCTCACGAACACTCCGGTACATCTTATCTTCCGGACGTCGACAGATATTGAAAGAAGAATGAGAAAAATCGAGAAGAAAAACTCTACCAGGTAAAGTTGTACGTGATCATGATCGAGATCACGTTACCGGTGAGATCGTCGTAACCGTAAGTACTGCCGGCAAGGTTATTCACTTTCCGGTAGTCCTGCGTGTACTTGTCGAAGAAGTTCACGACGTGAAAGAGAAATTCCACGCCAATGTATGATTTCTTGAGTTCGATGGGAAACTCGAGACCAAATCCGATCCCTGTCCCGATTCCGCCACCTTTTTGTTTCTGAAACTCCGGACGATCCACGAACTTGTTTGTCTGATACCAATATTCAAAACGGCCGATGAAGTAAGGGTTGGAGTAAGTGATCGCCGTCCCTAAGTCTGTCGTGTCGATGTAGTACTTGTAACCCACAAACACCCGGGTAAAATCCGTTTGAACCGCACCTACATTTTTTGTCTGATACGCATTTGTTTTCGTATCCAGCACCATCGTGTGTTTTGAGTATTCCACCCCAAGCATGATCGCCTGCTGGAAATCCATGAAGTAGTTCGTGGAAAGGTGAAATGTTGGATGGTTATCGTCGTAAGCGTTTCCGCGGTTACCGGTGAAAGTGGTGAAGCCACCACCAAGGTTTACGGAAAAAAATCTTCCGTAACGGTAAAAGCGCTCGTCTTCCAGGACCTGTGAAGCCTCCAGATCTTCATTGAAGTCAGAAAAAATATCGCTTCCCGGATTGAGTTCATCTTCAATCTCATCGGAGATCTGCTCATTGGATTGTGCCCCTGCAAGAGCAGGGAGGAGCAGAATGAAAATGAGGAAGATTTTTTTCAGCATAGCTTAGAGGTAAAAGTGAACGGCCGCCTTGAGGAAATTATCCCCCAAAGTCTGAAAGCCGCTTCCCCCCTGAGCTGTATTCCTGGCCGAAACACCGAACTCAAAACTAAAACCGATACTCTCAAGCCCCGAGAAATGAAATTCCGTTCCGAGTGTTCCGTCGACCTGATATCCGCTTTTTGTTTTGTCCGTTTTAGGATCAGAGTAATTCTCGGTGGCAAGAAGACCTGCGAGATAAAAATTGAGCTGTGGTTCGTCAAAAATGATGCGGTAGAACTTAAGGCCGGCCCCATAGAGAGTATTATCCTGGTTCGACTTGAAACCGACCACGCCTCCCATTGCGAAGGTCTTTGACTGCTGAATCTTGAGCGAAATCGCCGGAACATCATTTGCCAGCTGGTTTGAAAATCCCAATCCCAAACGGCCACGGAGATCGGCCGCCATGAGAAGAGTCGGGCTGAAGGCCAGAAGCAGGATAAAAATTGTCTTCATACTTTAAGTCTAGGGAATCGTTTGAGCTTTGACAACGCTTCCCGACGCGATTTAAACTTCTTTGACATCCCAGAAGCCAAAAGGAATTCGTTCATGAGTAATACAACTCAACCGCAGACTCCAACCCTCGAGCAGACCCTCAATCGCACCGATCTCGGGCACTTTCTTTATGAGAACCGGAAACCATTTTTCGGCGCTCTCATTGCAGTTGTTGTCTGTGTTCTCGCTTTCGTTGGCTGGAAGCAAATGCAGGAAGCAAAAGCGATCGACCAGTCGGTGAAAGTTTATGAGTTCCAGACCAAGACCTGGGATGAGGCCAAGAATAACAAGATGACTCCGCAGGAACTCGTTCAGAAGTTCAACGCTCTTCCAGCTGAAGTTCAGAACGCACCGGTGATGGTGCCGGTTGCTCTTGAAATGGGAAAATTTCTTTACGAGAAAGGCTCCTATGCTGAAGCGGATGGCGTTCTTTCAAAAATCGATGTCACAAAAAATCCTCTCGCAAAATTTTTCATCGGCATGCAGAGATACGTGATCCTTGAAAAACTCGGGAAGCTCGATGAGTCCATTGCGACTCTGGAAGAAGTCCTGAAACAGGAAGGTGGATTCATGAACGCTCTCGTGGCGACTGAACTTGGCCGCCTTTATCTGGAAAAAGGCGAGAAGGGTAAGGCGCAATCACAGTTTGATTACGTGATCTCAACTTACCCGAACGATGAGCACGCAAAACTCGCTAAGCTATATCTTGCTCAGATGGCGAAATGAGATTTTTCGTTCTCATATTTCTCCTCCTCGGCTGCTCTAAGCTGGGCCTTAAGGCCCCTGAAAAGAATGAACGTTTTTTTCAGATTGAATGGGCCAAGAACATGGACCCTGCTTATGAGTCCGGAAATCTTCCCATTGGCCTCGGGGCCCCGCGAATTTTTCAGGACATTGTCTACATGGGAAGTACCGAGGGCACGATGTATGCCTATGACATCGATACCGGCCGTCCACTGTGGTCTGCCAATGAGAACACTCAGCTTGGTGGTCCGGCAGAATTATTTAAAGATCAGGTTGCCTATGGAGGCATGAACGGAAGACTTTTTGTCCGCCACTACCTCACCGGAAATTTAAAGTACGCGATTGACCTTGGTGCGCCGATTGAAAGTGCGCCTTATTATTTCAACGAACATCTTTTCGTTTATCTTCGCGGCCATCAGCTTGTTCACCTGGATGCTGAAACCGGAAAGATTCTTTGGGTGTATAAGCGCGCTGTTCCGGTCACGACAACTCTTCAGCGAACCACACGTCCACTTATTGTCGGAAACAAAGTCATTGTCGGATTTGCGGACGGATATCTCGGAGCACTTTCTCTTCAGGAAGGACTTCTTCTCTGGGAAACTAAACTCGTAGAAACCGCAAAATTCGTCGACGTTGATCTCAATCCCGTGCAAGCGGGAGGAATGATCATTTCCGGATCTCCGTCAGGAAATCTTCAAGCTGTGAATCCGGATAGTGGGGCCATTTCACGAACTTTTCCGGTGAGTGTCCAGGCCCATCCTTACCTGCATAATGAACAGCTCATCCTTGGCACAAATGACGGGGAAGTGATGATCATGGGACTTGGCGGAGAGATATTAAAACGCGCTAAGATCAGTAAGCAGCCGGTGAGTGCTGTGACCTGGTGGAAAGAGCATATTGTGGCCTCTAGTTTTGATGGAACTCTCAAGGCAGTGGACCCTCTGACGATGAAAGTGATTGATTCTTTTGCCCTCGGAAATCCGGTTTCTGCTGTCTTCTCAGATCTTGTTGTTACCCCTGAACATATGGCGCTGTATTCTTCGAGAAATCGCCTCTATCTCTTTCAATAAACGTAGTTAATCTTAAAAAACATGTCTTCTTTCCTCTGGCCTTGCCGATCCCTTATGGCGCTTGGTAGCATGCCGCCATCTCAAGGCCTTGGCCGCCCAAACCTTCGAAGGAACGACCATGAAATACTTTCTTCTCGCCGGACTTTTCTCATTATCTTTTAACGCCTTTGCCTCCATCAAAATTGCTGAAGAAATTTATGTTCCCGCGCAATCACCGGAAGTGGTGAGGGAACTTCTGAAAACCGGATCAGTGATCGTCGATCACGTGAGCTCTGAAGGCTTCGAGCTTTACGGTGAGACTGGACTTAAAAATTATCTCGATCAGAAAGGCGTACTTTACATCGACGCCAAAGACCTGAAGATGAAGATCTTCGCGGATTATCCCACTCATGAAGACATGACGAAAAAACTTCAGGCCATCGCCGCAAAACTTCCGGGTAAAATGAAACTCTTCTCGATCGGAAAATCCGTGAAAGGGAAGGATCTTTGGGTCATGAAGATCTCTGACAACGTTGACACTGATGAGACCGAGCCAGAGTTCAAGTACATCTCAAGTATGCACGGTGATGAAATCGTGGGCCGTGAGCTCATGGTGAATATGATTGATGAGATCGCCAATAAATACGGCAAAGATAAATCGATCACAGAACTCGTAGACAACACTGAAATCTTCATCATGCCTTCGATGAATCCGGATGGATCACTTCTCCGTCAGCGTGCGAACGCTAATGGAGTTGACCTCAACAGAAACTTCCCGGACTGGTCATCGAATGCTGCCAATTCTGCTTCTGGAGCTGAGATTGAAAACAGGGCAGTGATGGCATGGCATGCTGACCGTCAATTTGCTCTTTCAGCGAACTTCCATGGCGGCTCAATTGTTGTGAACTATCCGTGGGACTCAACTTATGATCGTCACCCGATGGATGCATTCCTTCAGGAGCTTTCTTCTGTCTATGCACAGCTGAATCCGGAAATGAGAAACTCAACTGAGTTCCATGGCGGTATCACTGACGGAGCAGACTGGTACGTAGTGAAGGGCGGAATGCAGGACTGGTCGATCTTCTATCACAATGACATGCAGGTCACGATCGAGCTCTCTAATACGAAGTGGCCTTCTTATACTGATATCCCGAACTACTGGAAGTCGAATCACGATTCCATGTTTGCTTTCATGAAAGAGGTTCATCGTGGTGCGGGCGTGAAGCTTGCGCGCGCAGGTGCAACTGGCACAGTCGCAATCAAACAAACTTCACCGGTAGCAAAAGACCTCGGAAGTTATTCTTTTAAGAACGCTGAGTTTTACAAAGTTCTTCCGGAAGGTGAGTACGATTTCATTGTGACAGAAAAGAACGGCAGTCCGAAAACAATCAGTGTGCGCGTGGAACAAGACACTGTTCGTTCTAACGGCAACTACTCAGCACTCAGATAAGCTTCATTAATTTTTCAAACTCATCAGGGGTAACCGGTAAAATCGAAAGCCGGTTGCCCTTCTGAAGAAGTCGCATCTCTTTCAATCCCGGCTCATTTCGAATTTCATCCAGCGGCAGTAGTCGCTTCAAATCTTTTTCAAACTGCACATCGACGAGCATCCAGCGAGGATGGTCCTTGGTTGCTTTTGGATCAAAATACTCGGATTTTTTGTCATATTGAGTGGGATCGGCATAAGGATGAGAGGCCACTGTGGCCAATCCCGCGATCCCCGGCACTTCACAGCTTGAATGGTAAAAGAGTACGACGTCACCCACCTTCATCTCATCTCTCATGAAATTGCGGGCCTGATAGTTCCTGACTCCCGTCCAGGGCTCCTTCTTTTTCTTTTTCAGATCCTCAAAGGAGAAGACGTCAGGCTCGGATTTCATCAACCAATACTTTTTCATGAATCTTATATTGGACAAGAGAAGACGGTTAATCAAGTTTCTCTTTTCGGGTCCGAAGAGAAGCCTGAGGTGAACTATGAAATATTCTGTTCTTCTTCTTCCGCTTCTCGTTGTTGCTTGCGCACACTCTGACAAAAAAGAGAAAGTGGTGCAATTTCCGTATGCCGAAGAACTGGTAGAGAAAGTCCAGAAGGTCGCAGTTCGCGCACCTGCCTCAGAACTTTCAGTGAAAGAAGAAAAATCTCCACGTCGCACGTACTTCGTGACGCTTTATCATCAGTACCTCACGTTCTCGCATTACCTCGGGAAGGAAAACGATCTCGCTTTCTGTCCGCAGTTTCATCACGACAAGCTCGAGACGGAAGCGATCTCAGTTCCCAAGGTTACTTTCTTCAAGAATCCGAAAGTCGGAAACGACGGCCGCGCTTATTTTCCGGAAAGTGTCTTCAAGAAAAATTTCTCCCTCGAAGATTACCATGCAGACATTCGCGATGAACTCGCGACACTTTGTGAAGAGGGCGTGAGTGACAATTTCTACAAGTTTGATAACCTCATTACTCATTATGCGGACAAGGCCTCGTTCCACAAGAATACCAAGGCGATGGCTTCTGTTCTGAAGATTCCGGTCTTCGCCAATTTTTATCTCCTGAAAATGATGGACACAGAAAAGAAACAAAAGTTTTCTCATCCAGAAGAGAAGCGTTTTATTGAACTGACCCGCACACACTGGTTTCCAGAGTATGTGCGTGAAGCAGGGAAGAGAAGAAACAGCTTCCTCGATAATAAACTGGTGACGAGGTAATTATGAAGTTCATTGCCGGACTGGCCTTTATTCTTGTTTCAGTTTCCTGCGGGAAAATTGAAAATACTAATGGAACTGGCATTGGTGAACTTAGAGACGTGACAAAGCTCTCTACAGCTTCTGGCAGTGATAATGTCACTTTCGACCAGATCTGCGCTGGTTTAACCAACAAAGAACCTAAGCTCACTTCATCACCGCCCAATCTCTCTTTTGACGTTCAGTCCACGGATTGTGACGGAAAAAACGTGATTTTTGAGACCGAGCAGGTTTCCGTGGTCAACAATCCTACAACCGGCCCTCAATTTATTAATCGCAATTCCAATTTCCCGTTCGTATTCCCTCAAGTCGAGACTACTTCTGCTGGAGTCTTTGCCGGCCTCTGCGGAAAGACCAGTCGCGAATTTCCCGTGAAAGTGGGCAATGATTATCGCTGGATCAGAGGCGGTGGTGATTGTCCCGGCGTGAGTGGAGAATCGTGCGTGACAGTTGAGACTGCAAGTAAAGACGTCAACACAACTTACTATCGTGTTCACACTCGCGAGTTCATTCGCTTCAATATCACTGCGAACACCGGGAAGTTTGGTTACTTCACTTACCGGAGAAAACTCGCAGAATCGGTTTGTTCTTTCGGCAAGCATACGGAAGACATCGTAACTTTGCGCTAAAAATTTTCTTGCGCACTGATCTCAATCTTTGAAACAATCTGAGACATAAAACATGTCCCGGAGGTTTCATGAAATCTGCATTTCTCATGACTGCTCTTCTTCTTGCGCTCATTTCCTGCGCGAAAAAACCGCCCCTACAGCAGGGAGAACCGGGATCTGTCCGCACTTTCAATCCCGCTATGCCTGATACTCATGAAACGAATGCAGTGAAGGATATCTGTGGCGCCCTCGAGGAAAAGAATCGTCAGATTCTTGACTACGTTGACCGCGATGTTCTTCAGGTCAGCTACAAAGAATCAGCCTGTGGGGGCAAACTCAGTGATGCCGTCGCAGAAAGCGTGAAAGTCCGGAACATGTACGGGCATCTCGAGTTCCAGAACGCGACCAATAACTTTGGTCTTCCGGAAGTTGAACTTCTTTCATCAGGCCTCATGAAAGAAATCTGCGCCAATGCAGGGAACCTCACCAATCCAATGCCGGCCTATGCGGGATCACGTACTGCGATTGAATTCCGTGAATCAGAAACCAGTGATTGTCGGAACGACAGCCAGCATAAGTGCATCGTCGTTTTCAAGGGGCGGCTTAGTGATGATGACAGCTCTTACACGGTCGATGAATCGACTCTGATTCGTTTTGAAATTGCCCGCGGCGGAAGAATCGGGTTTTATTCTTTCAAAAGTGTGAAGAGTTACAGCAATTGCTCGGGCGGAAAATTCCGCACAAAAATTGCGACGTTTGATAATTAAGCGTTACAGCCGGCGTGCATTTTCACGACGACGGTTTTCTTTGCATCTTCATCCCACACCGACTTACAAAAAGTGACCCCGAATTCTTTCGGGGTTATTTTCTTTTCCTTGTCGGAAGGACACGGCACATATTCCCGTTTGTCTTCCCATTCAGAAAGTCTGGTGAGATCCAGATCGACAATTTTCCATTCGCCAGTCTGTTCAACTTTCAGAACGTAATAGAAACCTTCTTCTTCCTTCACGATGTAAAGCGCCTTGTCCTTGATGAACAGTGGCTGCTCATCAATCGGAAGAGTGTAGTGTGCGATCGTTGTGCCTGAATAAATCGTGATGGGTTGGGGAATCAGAAGGGGGCCAACAGGAACTTCCATTTCCGCCTGGTCTCTCCAGACCTTGGCCTTTTCTTTGGTCAGGGATTTGATGAAAGCGATTCCGCGCAGAACCCGATCATCATCTTTTTTCGGGTTGTGATCCTTGCAGGGGGAATTGAAATACAGCGGACGAAAACCTTGTTGGGATTTCTTGTAAGTGTAGAACTCAGCGGGAATCCCGGCCTTCGCGCGGAACGCTTCGAGTTCCTCAATCTTTTTCAGCTGCGGTTTTTTATCGTCGTCCCGCAGGGCCTTCACAAGATCCGTCCAATTTTTCATCTGGTGACCCATGACCGGATCACACTCGGAATTGGCGGGACAGCCTTTATTCTGGTGTTCAAAATCTTCGAGACTCCGGGGTTCTTCCATGACTTTGATCACGGGTTGAGCTCCCGAGATCACCGGGAAGAGGAGAAGAATAAAGAAATAGTACGTTCTCATGTATGATCCTGCGTTTCCAAAGTACTTCTGTTATTATAGACTCAAATGAATTCGTTAATTCAGGAGGCACTATGAAAAAGCTCAAAAAATCCCGTCCGGCCAAGAAAGTAAAGAAGAACAAGAAGAGCGGTCTCAAGCTCAAGCGTCTTGCTCGTAAGAAGAAACTTCTCAAATCTCACAATAACTAATTTGTTTTTGAAATATCTTCAGAAGAAGGGGCTTCAGGGCCCCTTTTTTTATTTTTGCGCGCCGCCAGATCTTGTGTTCTGCCAATTTTTTGACAAGAAAATTTACTAGATATTGTGTTTTGAGTTTGACGGGTCGTCGTTTTGACGGCGATGATGAATGTATAAGCTCTTTTCAAAAAGACTTTAATTCCTGCACACACACATGAGGCCTCCGAATGGAGGCCTTCTTTTTTTCCTATTTTCCTTTCTGCTTACTCTTGAAGGCCTTCTTGTGTTCCACGCGAAGCTTAGCGTTCTCATAACGACGGACCTCATCCTCTGATTCAGGAGTGAGTCCCGGAACTTCAATCGGGCGACCGAGATCATCGAGAGCAACGAAAGTGAGATAGGCCTTGGTGGTCTTACGGCTTTCACCGGTATAAGGATTTTCGGAAGTCACTCTCACGCCGACAATCATCGACGTTTTCCCCACGTAGTTCATCGAGGCCTGAATGAGAACGTGATAGCCCACTTTAATAGGAGCGATGAAATCAATGTCATCAATATGAGCAGTCACCACCGGACGTCCGCAATGACGGGCGGCGACCATTGCTGCAGCAATATCGATCCAGCTCATGACCGTTCCACCGAAAACTGTGTTCAATGCATTCGTATTGTTCGGCATCACCATTTCGCGCATTTCTACAGAAGATTCCGACGGTGTTTTATTAGTCTTTTTCATAGGACCTCTTAGTTGTCACAGTAAAGGTGATGGTTCCAGCGGAAGCCCTGACTGAACGGGAAGTAGCCGGTGCTCACTGTTGAGCCCGCATTGGCATTTTGTCCGGCATCGTGAGTGGAGTCCACGATGTTGTAGATGAGACTTGAAAGATTTGTCGCAGGACCTTGAGGCTCAGGTTCAAATCTTCCGAAGGCGCCACCCTGACGGACTTTGCCTGAAGAACAGTAGGCCTTCCCGAGCTCAGTAATTTTGAGACTTACAGAAGAAGAAAGTTTCGGTTCACCAGTGGTGTCGTCGAAATCAGTTTCCGCGAGACCTCCTCCGGGCTGATCTGTTCCCTGACCTTCGTTCGATACGAAGCGGTTGAAGTACACCATGAGATCCGTACGCGGAGGAAGTTTACACGTGACAGATGTTGAACCGGTCGCAACTCCGTAACCTGAACAACATTTTGATTGCGAGGCCGCGGTTTTTCCGAGTGGGGCGCAGCACTTGAAGTCGTTGGCAGAGAACACTGGTTCATTCAGAAGTGAGTGGTGGTTCACGTAAATGTTTCCGGATCCATCTTTGAATGAATTTGCTGAGGCGTTGTTATTGAGATCAGCGTAGTTTGTTGTGCCGGAAAGAATATTGAAGATTCCTCCTACGAGAACATTGGCGTTGTCGCTACAGAAGAGAGGTTCAAGTGGTACTTGTGGGATACCCGAGAGCTCGAGCTTACCGAGTTTTTTAAGATAGTAAGCGTTGGAGCCGGGACGCATGCGTGCGATAGTTGCGAGACCAAGGCCGGCAGGATTGACTGTATACTTCAGACCGACAGTGAGATTGGCGAACGCGCCTATTTCAAGAGCAGTACTTGCAACTACGCGAAGAATTCTTGCGGAAGCATCATACTGGTAGCAACAACCCGCCGCACATCCAAGCGCAGCTCCATCCTGGGTCGGATCGAATGAAGCAATGGAACCATTGGCCCCCGTACAGCCCACTGGAGCTCCGGTATCAGGATCCATAGAAACACTTGCAAGAAGGGCGGCAATATTATTTTCCGGAACGTAACTTGGAATTTTGACTGCGATATTTCTTCTGCCTGACTGCGCGTAATTGATCACAGTGAGAGAATTAGAATCAGCAGAAATCGGAGTGAAGTAGTGATCGAGAT
>JBJMLZ010000029.1:0-11870 GCA_045805035.1 Bacteriovoracaceae bacterium | reverse complement strand
TGATCATTCCTTCCGGGCTGTCATGGAACCACCACGCAGGCCCGAGCCGAAGAGCGGGATAATGGCCGGCAAGAGGTGCCAGCTCGCGTGCGTAATTTGTTTCATCGAGCGTGAAAAGAATCATGCGGAATTTTTTGGAATTCCCAAAAGTATCGAGAAGCGGTTTCAGCGCATGCGTGTACTCAGTCGATTGCGGAATATCGGCGCCCTTATCGCGGCCGAATTTCTCAAAGATCTGCGGATTGTGATTCCGGTACGTGCCGGAATGAAGCTGCATCACCAACCCATCGGCTTCCGACATCTCCGCAAGCTTCCACAGCATATGTGCCCGGAAATTTTCGGCATCTTCAGCAGCGAAATTTCCGCTGGTGATTTTTGTGAATAATTTTTCTGCCTGATCAAGACTGAGAGCAAGTGTTTTAGCAGTTGGATGCCCGTGATCAGTGGCGGTGGCACCCATCGTTTTGAAAAACTCACGACGTATCCGATGCGCGGACAAATATCCCTTCCAGGAATAAACGTCCTCACCACTCACCTCACCAAACTTTTTCAGATGCGTTTTAAAATCTTCGTGTTCGGGATCGATCACGCCATCAGGCCGGTAAGTGGGGATGACTTTTTTTCCCCATGTCTCACGGATTTTTTTATGGGCCGATAGATCATCAGTCGCGGCATCCGTGGTGGCGAGAACTTCCATCTTAAAGCGTTCAAACAAAGCGCGTGGAAGAAATTCTTTGGTCTGAAGTTTGAGATTCATTTCATCGAAATAAAAATCTGAGTTCTCCACCGTCAGTGGCCGATCAAGACCAAAGACCTCATGGAATACATGCTTGAGCCAGAGGCCACTCGGAGTTCCGCGAAAGAGATGGAAGTTTCTGGCAAAAATTTTCCAGATTTTCTTCTTGTCCGTTTCCGCTTCACCTTTTTTCGTCCGCACACCCATTTCCTCGAGGGAAATGCCCTGGCTGTAGAGCATGCGCAAAACATAGTGATCTGGTGTCAGAAGAAGTGAGACAGGATCACCAAAGCTCTGGTTTTCCGAGAACCATTCCGGGTCTGTATGCCCGTGGGGACTGATGATCGGAAGGTCTTTCACACTCGCGTAAAGCTCGCGGGCAATTTCGCGCGTCTTCGCGTCAGAAGGAAAGAGGCGATCAGGGTGAAGAAGAGTGGCGTTCGTCATTGCAGGCCTTGTTTTTTGGGTGCTAGAATTTCACCACTCAGTTTTGTTTTTGTAAAAGGAATTGCACTATGAAGATTAGGGAAGCCAAGGTCATCGTGACCTGTCCCGGAAGAAATTTCGTCACTCTCAAAATCACAACAGACGAAGGCGTCTATGGCATCGGCGATGCCACCCTGAATGGCAGAGAACTTTCTGTTGTTTCATACCTCCAGGATCACATCGTTCCTTGTCTCATCGGACGCGACGCTCATCAGATCGAAGACATCTGGCAATATCTCTATCGCGGAGCTTACTGGCGTCGTGGGCCGGTCACGATGACTGCGATCGCGGCGGTCGACATGGCCCTTTGGGATATCAAAGCGAAAGTCGCAAAACTTCCTCTCTACCAACTTCTGGGTGGTCGTTGCCGTGAAGGTGTCATGGTTTATGGTCATGCCAATGGAACGACGGTTGAAGAAACTCTTGGTGAGCTCGATAAGTACGTTGGTCTTGGTTACAAGGCGATTCGTCTTCAGACCGGTGTCCCTGGATTGAAATCCACTTACGGCGTTTCCGGTGACAAAATGTATTACGAACCAGCAGATGCTGATCTTCCGACCGAGAACATGTGGTCGACCGAAAAATATCTTCACTCAGTGCCGCGCCTGTTTGAAAAAGCACGCGAACGTGTTGGTTTCGGTCCACATCTCCTTCACGACGTTCACCACCGCCTGACTCCCATCGAAGCAGGTCGACTCGGAAAAAGTCTTGAGCCTTATTCTCTTTTCTGGATGGAAGACGCAGTGGTAGCAGACAATCAGGAAAGTTTCCGCATTATCCGTCAGCACACAACAACTCCACTTGCGGTGGGAGAAGTTTTCAACTCGATTCACGATTGTCGCACATTGATTCAAGAGCAGCTCATTGATTACATCCGCTCAACTGTTGTTCACGCAGGCGGCATCACGCATTTGAGAAGAATTGCGAACCTCGCTGATCTCTATAATGTCCGCACTGGTTGCCACGGGGCGACCGATCTATCGCCGGTAAGCATGGGTTGTGCCCTCGCGTTTGATATCTCGATTCCAAACTTCGGTGTTCAGGAATACATGAGGCACACGAAAGAAACCGATGAAGTGTTCCCTCACTCCTACAAGTTCAAGAGTGGTTACCTCATTCCGGGTGAAGAACCAGGACACGGTATCGATATCGATGAGAAGCTCGCAGCGAAGTATCCCTACAAGCGCGCCTTCCTTCCGGTGAATCGTCTCGAAGACGGTTCCATGTACAACTGGTGATCACATGAAAGTCGTCGCATTTGGAGAGGCCCTCTTCCGATTGTCCACTCAACGTGGTGAACGTTTTCCGGACGCGCACCTTATGGACTTTCATCTCGGAGGATCCGAGCTCAACATCTGCGCCAATCTTGTCTCCTTGGGACTTGAAGCGGAATGGGTCTCCGCACTCCCCGAAGGAAAAACCGGCGATCTCATGCGCGAGAAAATCAGATATCTTGGAATCGATGTTCCCCATGCAACTGCGATTAAGAACGGTCGTCCAGGCTGGTATCTGATGGAAACCGGAGCGGCCCCCCGTCCCGATCATGTCTTCGGAAGATTTGCGAGCTCATTTGCTGACCAGAGAGCATTCAAGTTTAAGTGGAATGAAATCCTGAATGGCGCCGCGATTTTTCATACTTCAGGAATCGCTGCAGGACTTTCCCGCACTCTCACTTCCGAAGTAAAAAAAGCGATGAAGGCCGCGAGAGCTCTGGAAATCCCGGTGAGCTATGATTTCAACTTCCGGAAGAATGTCTGGACGCTTGAGGAGTCGATCAAGCGCCAGAAACCACTTCTTCCTTATATTGATATTCTTTTCTGTGCTCAATCTGATCTCGATCTTTTCTTCGGTAAAAAAACTTCCGTGAAATCTATTTTCTCACAGACAGCTGCGCAGATGATCGTTCTCTGTGAAAGAAATCCTGAAGAAACGACATACAATCTCAAAGTCCTCACGAGAAAAGGCACTTTCACTTCTGCTGCTCACCGGATTCAGCTCATCGATCGCATCGGCGTGGGTGACTCCATGGCAGCTGCCTTCCTTGCTTCATGGAGCATGCATAAGGATGTTCAGAAAGCGGCCGAATGGGGTGCAGTCGCGGGTGCTTTGAAATATGGAATCAAGGGCGATATGGCACTTCTCAAAACTCATGAGATTGAATCGCTTCTTTCTCAGGGCTACAGAGGAATTTCACGATGAGTATTCTTGAATCACTTCATCGCCAGTACACTATTCCCGTCGTTCGTGAGACCGACGAAGAAAAACTTTACTCACTCGGAAAAGCGCTCGGCGAGGGCGGACTTCGTATTCTTGAAGTCACACTGATGTCTGATGAAGCTTACAAAGTAATCAAGCGCCTTGCGACGGATAAGGATCTCATCATCGGCGCAGGGACTGTTCTCAATCAGGATCAGGCGAAAAAAGCAATCGATGCCGGAGCAAAATTTCTCGTGTCTCCCGGTCTCGATGAAGGCTCAGTGGTCTATGCAAGAAACAACAATATTCCGTTTGTCCCGGGAGTGATGACTCCGACCGAGATCATGCAGGCGATGGCACTGGGATGCGAACTCGTGAAAATTTTTCCTGCTTCCACGCTCGGGGGCGTGAGTTATCTCAAAAACCTCAAGGGACCTTTTCCCAAGCTCAAGATCATGGCCACCGGAGGTATCGGACTCGCGGATGTGCGTGAATACTATGAGGCGGGCACATGGTGCGTGGGCGCGGGAACACAACTTACTCCACGTGAAGTCGTGAAAAACGAGGACTGGAAGAAGATCCGCGAGCTCGCTAAAGAGTATATTTTTCAGGTGAACTCCCTCCGTCGCTAGTCCCTCCTGTAATCAATTCACGATCTCTTGTTCCGAATCCGGTACGGGCCTATAACTCCGGGCAATTCATTTAACCCAGGAGTCTTGCATGAAAAAAATGCTAATGAACTTCGTCCTCGGACTTGCCCTTATTTCAAGTGCTGCCTACACACCAAAGGCACACGCTTATCTTCTTATTGAAGGTGCTTCGGGTTCAACACCTGCAGATGGTCCATGGCATGACGGCATCATCGTCGCTGCTTCATACACAGTTCTTTGCTTGATCGTTCTTCCACTTTGTCTTCTTGATGAAGAAGGAAATGGTCAGTACGCGACAACTGCTTCACACCTCGCAGCTAACGGATACTCACAAGAAGAGATCAACCAGATCATCGCGGATCAGGCCTCTACAGTGGTGGGTCTCAAATCTCATCGTGCGTCTCTGAAAATTATGTCTTTTGATACACGCGAATCGATCGCGAAGGATCTCCGCACGGTGAATCCTTCTGTGAGCGACACGTATATCAACTTTATCTCTGAATCTGCCGGCCTCTAATTTTATATGAGGATCATTTCCGGCCTTCTCTTCTGTGCACTTTCTTTCGCCGCTGAGGCAAAAGTCTGTGTGCTGAACTTCGAGAGGCCGGAAAGTCCCATCACGAAGGCAGTGAACAAGGCCTTCAAAGACGCTCCCAATATTTCCGTAAAATCCATGGCCATTCCCCTCGATATCGCCGACTGCGTGAGAAATGGCGCGAGCGAAATCGTTATCGTGGCCCACGCTCTGGAAAGTCCTCAATCAGTGAAAGATAAATCGCCAGTGCCTCTTGCTTACTTCCGTGAGTTCACCGGTGAAGAACGCGCGGCAGATATCGCGAATACAATTCACGCGCTTGATTCACAGATCGCTGACTTGAAAGAGAAAGGTGATGTGAAAACCGCTCGCAAGGTTGAGCGCTATCGCGAAACCGTCGTGAACTATCCTGCAAACAAACGTTACGTTAAACTCTTTCCGATTCTCCCCAGAGCATTTGCGGTTGCGGCCAGAGAAGATCTGTCTGGAGTAAAAAAGATTCGACTTCTCTCCTGTGTGCCTGAGCAGGTCCTTGCGTATTACAAAGACCTTCAGGCGATGATCAATTCAGGAATTGAACTCGACATTGCCCCGAAAAATAAAGTGATGAGTCTCCTCGAAGGAAAAACCGTCACATCTCCCGACATGAATTGGTTACGAAAGAGTATTAACGGGGAACAACCAGACCTGTAGTTTCGTAAACGTGCTTGAGTGTTGCTGCTGCACGAATCTTCGCCTTTTCTGCACCCTTCTTCATCACCTGATCCAGAAAGTCCTTGTTCTTCATGAGATCAAGATACTTCGTTCTCACCGGAGTTAGCGTCTCCACTACCAGCTGAGCAAGGTCGACTTTGAGATGACCATACATCTTACCTTCGTACAGCTTTTCGATTTCAGCAATTGATTTGCCGGAAAGGACAGAATAGATCGTCATGAGATTGGAAAGACCCGCCTTGTTTTCAGCGTCGAATTTGATTTCAGTTCCCGAGTCAGTCGTCGCGGATTTAATTTTCTTTTCGATGTGCTTAGGTTCATCAATCACGCGGACAAAGTTTTTGTCGTTCTCATCCGACTTCGACATTTTCTTTTCGGGATCCTGGAGCGACATGATCCGCGCGCCCATCTTACCTATATAGGCGTCCGGCATTTTGAAAACGCCTTCGCCATAGCGATATTGCCAGAAGCCAACGATGTCACGTGTAAGCTCGAGGTGCTGGCGTTGATCTTCGCCGACCGGAACGAGATCGGCCTGATAAAGAAGAATGTCGGCCGCCATGAGCACCGGGTAAGTGAAGAGACCAGCGTTCACGTTCTTAGTATGCTTCTCCGCTTTCTCCTTAAACTGAGTCATGCGGTTCAGGAATCCCATCGGCGTGATACAAGTCAGAATCCAGGCGAGCTCAGAATGCTCATGCACGTGCGATTGAACGAAAATAGTATTTTTATCCGGATCAAGACCGAGCGCCATGTACTGAGCAAGAAAAGAATAAGTTCTTTCGCGAAGAACTTTTGGATCCTGTTGAACAGTCAGCGCGTGAAGATCGGCGAGAAAATAAAAACAATCATACTCTTCCTGAAGTTTCGTCCAGTTGTTGATCGCACCAATGTAGTTACCAAGAGTGAGATCACCTGTGACTGTGCTGCCGGAGAGAATGGTCTTTTTCATAGGGAGATTATACGTTGCTGGATTACCTGCCGTAAAGGCGGATCCCTTTGGAAGGTGTGAAGACCCAGACAGGTTTCGTAGCGGTGCTGCCGATTAAGGTCTTAAATTCGTATTCATTGAGTTTCTCCTGATCCACAACATCTCCCAGATTCAGGACGGAGACAGCACTAGCGAGATCATCGTGCCACGGTGACCATGTCGTCAGTGTGCTTGATAACTGCGCCGTCGTGTGAGGATCTCCCGGAACATAGGCCAGCCAGGTTGTCGTGTTTTGTGCAACCGTTGAGCAATCATTGTTTGCAAGCAAAAAGGAATCGTAACCAACCCGGCTTGGGTACTTGCTAAACACCGATTGAGCAAGGGTCGAAAATTCAGTGGTCCCGGTGAAATACAATTTGCCGGTTGCACCAGCAGGATTGATGAAAGCGTTCCAGGCAGCAACTGATTGAATCTTAGGAACTGAGGACGGGACGACATCAATGATACAATTACCCGATCCATCCTGAGCCGGAGCCGCACCGAAGCCTCCATTGTATACACCCATTCTCTGAGCAAACTCAAAAAGCCAGCGGGCCTCATTGAAATAAAAGATATCATCGAGGGTACCGGTATTTGATCCCACGGTTGAAGTGACGAAAGCTTCGAGTTCTGCATCTGTGGCCGGAGTGACAGCGGGAACACTTTGAGTTTTGATATAAATATTTCCCTCATTCACCACCTGAGAGATTGTTCCTTCATTTTTTGTAGCGATAACGTGTGCACCAGTGCCGGATCCTTTCAACGTTCCGCTTCGGTAGTGGATGTTCTGAATGGTTGCACCTGGATAATTGTAAGTCGTGACGATCGCCTGGTTGGAAGAAGTGGCCCCCAAAGTTTCCAGGGTCACATTCAATTCGACGTTTGAAATTTTTCCGCCAGGTCGATTTTCTTTAACGATGCCTGCCACGCTTGATGCGGCCGCAGTTGCAGTCATGGTTAAATTTAAAGTCATTCCATCAATTGTCCCCGAATTGGTCTGGGCCACACCACCCATATTGCTTAAAGGCAGCATGTACCCCTGAACTTCAACGTTACTGATGGTGCCGTTATTGTCCCTCACGATGGATCCCCCGCTTGACCCCACCCACTCGATGCCAAGAAATTTCATGTTCGTAAGAGTTCCCGTATTCGTATAAGCGATGATAGATCCACTGCCGGCACCAAGCTGCACGACCCGCGGATTATAGAAGGCACTGTTCGTCCACGTTCCCGCGAACGTATCAAAGCCTGCGGTACTCGCTCCATTGAATTCGAAATCTGATCCAATAAGACCGAAGCCATCACCGTCAATCGTACCTGTAAACGTCGTTGCTGCCGGAACAGTCCTGGGAGTGTAGTCATAAACATAGTTGGCGAGCTTGAAGTGGGAATCGAGCTTCGACGCAAATCCGTTAACCTGCTGGCCGTTACACAGAAGGATAGGATTACTTGCGGTTCCGCGTTTGTTGGTCGCGTTTGTCTGCACACTAACGTCTTCATATGCAAGATTCTGCCGGCAAGGATGCCAGGATATTTCTCCTGAGAGTCGCGGGATATCTCCATCAATTTGTGTAAACTGCGCAGACAAAGTCACGGCAGAAGATATGAATGCAGTAGGTGCCTGAGGCGTCCACGCGGTAGCTGACATTTCTGTGGCCGTTAGCCTTGGCGTAGAAAAATAAACATTCGCAGGTGGACTCGCATCCCATGAAGCAGCGTCATAGAATCCAAAAATATTACCAATGGCGCATGCAGCGCCAAAAGTACAACGAGTTCTGATGACTCCATGATAATAGGCATCGGAAATGGTATGTGAGCCGCGAGGGTTAGGAAGAAAACCGATTAATCCACCGACATTCACGTTACTCAAGTCCCTGGTAGAATTAATTCCTGCATTCGCATAGGCGTTCGTCAGCGCCACGGTAACGGCAACGCCAACAACGCCACCAAGGTAACTGTTACCTGAGAGATATCCTTCAAAACGCACCTCACTCAGATCCAATCCCCCTGTGGAATTTCCAAGAACGCCCCCGCCATAAATTCCGGATCGGATTTCACCGCCGACATACCATCGCTTTCCAATGAGTTTCGGGTTCGCATCGGTCGATGCGAAAACGCCACCAGCGTATTGTCCTGTAGCTGAGATTTTAAGACCGGAAATTTTTATGTCGTTGGCCACGGTTGATGTCATCTGTCCGGCAATGCCGCCGATTCTATCGACCCCACCCACGTAAGAATTTTTGACTTCGACTAATCGGATCGCACCTGTCGATTCTCCGGTTGCCACACCGACTTTATTTTTTCCGGTAACTTTTGCATTTTCAAACGTGATCCGGCGGATCTCTCCTCCTTGCCGTGAGAGAAGTCCAACCCGGTCGGGAGTACCAGCATTAAGAGGATCCATGATGATGCGAAGGCCTTTAATGGTCTTTCCACCGCCATCAAAATCGCCGGTTCTCACTGCGGGAGAAACACAAGCGGGCATTCCGATCGGAAGGAAGTTACTGCCATCTTTAAGGCAAGCGGCTCCAGTCACCAGAGCAGGGAGTAACGATGAACCCGCATAACCTTTGTAGTATCGGGTGAGATCAATATCTTTCAAAAGTTTAAAATGCGAAGTCGTATCTGCAATCGTATTGAAAAGTTGAGACACAGAACAAATGAGTTTCGGCTGAACTGCCGTACCGTTTCCGCCTGCAAAACTCTGAGTGAGAGAACTTCCCTGGCAGATTTCGTCGCTTGTCATTTTGACGAAAACCCGATGAATCGTTCCATCCTCAAAATGTTTTATGGTCCCTGAGTTTTGGTTTATCCCATTCGGAAAATTTACTAAGCGGGTCCCATGTGTAGTCCCACTACATGTGGCATCTCCGGGAAAAGCTTCGACCTGAAGATAAAAGGGCGATCTACTTCCGTCTCCAGCTGGAATTTGCTGTAAGGAAAGTGCCACTTCACCACTTAACGGTGTGGCGGCATCTCCGCTAAGGCAACCTGAACTCAGCTTGGAATCAAAAAACTTATAACCTTTTTGATCCTTGTCATAAGACACAAGTGAGATGCGATAAGACATCGCATGACCCTTGGCCTCCTTACGGTTAGGAGCCGCTGCTGAATCGAGATTGTCTGAACAAATATCCGTAACCCCAGTGATGTTACTCACCGATTCGCAGAAATTCATTTTGACCGTGCCGATGCGATAATCGGTTGCTCCGCCGGTGACCATTGCCGGAGGAACAAAATCCGGATGATTACAATTGGTGGTATCGAAGGTGGAAATCGTCTGGTAACTTTTCCCGTCACCTCTCAGCGTTTTAGTCTGAACTGCACACGAAATAACCCCGGCCATTTGATCATTCGTCGTTGTGTTACCGTTTTCATCGACTCCAGTTTCACCGGTCCATGCCATTCCGTAATAGGTCCAGTTTCCGCTGTTGAGATCAACAGTGACAGAGTTTCCAGAAACCACACGGCCAAATGTGTCTCCTCTGTCGCTTTTCCCCCAAAGAAGAAGTCCGCCCGAATTTGCCGGAAGTGGATCAACAGTGAAGATCACGCGATGAGGCTTCCCGACATAGGGATCAAAGTCCGGATTGTCTGACAAACAAGCGGTCAGACATACGAAAACCAGGGCCTGAATGAAGAGCCGAAAAAAGTCGTACTTCATCACCTTTCGGATCGGTAATTTCCGAATGGAGAATGAGAGATTTAGGTCCGATCAGGATGCTCGGAAATCAGCCCACAATTTTCACTTTGTCAGATTCTTCCGGGTCGTATTCAGAGTACGCCGTTTTAATGATACGGGCGCAACCGTCGCTGTCGTAGTAACCATGAACTTTGGCGAGAGCAAGAGTCTTGTCTTTACCTTTGACTTTGGTGTGGCCAGCGAGCTCAACAAGAAATTCTTCGTCAAGTTTCCGCACAACTGCTTCAGAGACAAGAAGATCTGTTCCGAATGATTTTGTCGCGGATTCAATTCTTGAAGCTGTATTTACCGTATCGCCAATGACTGTATACTCAAGTCGGTCGTTCGAACCGACCGTACCTGCAACGACCGGACCGGTATGAAGGCCCATACCAATCATGAGAGGCTGCTCACCATTGGCAATTCTCTCCGCATTGAGACGTTCAAGTTCTCTCCTCATTTCAAGGCACGCAAGCACCGCCATTTTCGCATCGTCGAGACTTCCATTCGGTGCGCCCCAGATCGCCATGATCGCATCACCCACAAACTTGTCGACGACTCCGCCATGACGAATGATCACGTCGACCATAACTTCGAAATATGAGTTCAACATCGCGACGACTTCTTCGGGACTTTTATCATTACTAAAGTCAGTGAAGCCACGGATGTCAGAGAAGAAGACGACTGCCTCACAGCGATTTCCTTTCTTCACGTCCTCTTGATTCAGAAGTTCCTGGGTAATGGTCGTGCCATGGAACTTTGTGAACATGCCTTTAATTTTGTCACGTTCAAGAAGACCCACAGTCATGTCATCAAAAGCGTTGGCGAGAACTCCCAATTCATCCTTGGATTTGATTTCCGCTGAAACGTTCACCAGGAAATCACCTTCTGCAATTCGATGAGCGAACTCCGTCAGCTTTTCAATATTCCGTGAAATCGAATGAGAGAACACAACCGTGAAGAAAAATGAAAGAGAAAGAATGATGCCGAGGATAAAAAAGGAGGTATTTCGAGCGAGAACCGCCGGAGCAAGGATCGTCGCTTGAGGAACTTCAACCACGACCATCGGGCCAATCGAAGTTTTCGATGATGAGAAAAGTTTTTCGTCCTGATACTGCTGCTTCTGACGAATCTGCTCTTTGAAAAATGAAGCAATAACTTTATTTCCAGAAAGGTCTTCCGCTTTAAGAGTTCTTGCTTCATCAGAGTGAACAATCACCTTGCCGTTCACATCCAGGAGATAAAGTTTCAGTTCACCTGATTTTGTGAATGAGCTCTGAAGACGATCGAGCTTAAAGAATCCCCATGCCCAATGGGTAACGTTTCCGTTTTCACGGAAGACGGGAGACCCTACTACAAGATAAGGCGACTTCATCGACTTTCCGGTCGAAGCCACGTACCACTGGCCTTGCTGGACCAGTGCCGACTGCGCTTTGAGGGTGCTAACGTATTGACGAAACTCTGATACGACTTCATCACTCACATTCGAATTTGCCCGTTCAGCTTTCGCGAGAGGATTTGTGGATTCGAGTTTGAAGTACGCCACATCAGGCCCCATCACTCTTCCTTTCTCGTCGAAGGCGAACACGGCCATTTTTTCAAAATATGATTCGAGGATCGCTTCCACTTCAAGCGCTTTGGAAGAAGTGATCATCTCAACGTTGGCCTCTTCGCGGTCAGAGGAAATTTGCGAAAAAAGCTGAGAATTTTTCCACGCGATGAGACCGGCAACAGTCATCACAAGGAGTGATGTCAGGCCCACTAGTTTGAGGGCGAGAGGAAATGAAATTTTTCTTCCGGTTTTTTCCGTACTCATACCCTTCACTCATCGGCATAAGAACGCGAAAATGAATCTTTTTACCTGCGTATTTACTTAGGGCGCTTCGGGCTAAAATTTATGG
>JBJMLZ010000028.1:0-11723 GCA_045805035.1 Bacteriovoracaceae bacterium | reverse complement strand
CAAAGTGATGAATCGTGCTTACAACTTTGATCCCTCGGGAAAAGAAATCGCGCTTTACGATAAGATGAATCTTTTCTCGTGCGATCTCTCGAAGCACCCAAGTAATACCGTCATCAACGAAGGCCACGTTTACACTCCGGGTACATCCGCACAGATGGTTCACATCGGTGACTGGGTCCTGGGACTTTCCATTTGTTTTGACCTCCGTTTCCCGGAACTTTTTAGAAGCTATTCCGCCAAAGGAGCCAATCTTCTTTCCATTTCATCCGCGTTCACGGTTCCCACCGGCAAAGCGCATTGGCATACACTCGTGCGCGCACGCGCGATTGAAAATCAAAGCTACGTTGTGGCCTCCGCTCAATGGGGCAAACACAATGAGCGCATGTCGACCTTCGGTCACTCGCTGATCGTGGATCCGTGGGGCGAAGTGGTGGCCGACGCCGGCGAAGGCGAAGGCATCATCTATGCGGAGCTGGACATGGGAAGAGTGGAGCAGGTGAGAAACAGACTGAACGTTATTCGCGAGCCGAAAAACTACATGTAGGGATTTGTTCCCGTCTGGTGATCGGTTACGTCCACGACTTCAACGATGTCAGGGAAATTTTGCTTCACGAGCTGTTCGATCCCACCTTTCAACGTCGCCTTGGATGAAGAACATCCATGGCAGCCGCCGAAAAATTTTACGAAGAGAACGTTGTTATCAACGTCGATAACTTCAACGTTCCCGCCATGCTGAGCAAGCGCAGGTCGGATCTGCTGATCAAAAAGCTTTTCAATTTGCGTAATCATACCGGCAGTCTATCACAGATTGGACAGATGCGAACTGTTGAAGTCCTGAACCAGGGCCTGAACGTTTTTAGGATGATGAGAGTGAAGAGTAAAAGGCTCAACCCAGGTGAGACTTTCAATCACACCATCAGCAGTGATTTTGTAGATAAGGCCATGCTCAGGAGCTCCGGCAAAAAACCAACTAGGTTTCTCGTCTGCCATCGCAGGATCCATTTGAACGAGAGTAAGTTTTCTCAGTTCAGGATCAGTGACCTTCACTGACTGAGTGAACTTCACTTTGGCACTCGTGACAACATCATCACGGAACGTGATGGTGAGAACCGAAGCATCCGGAAGAATGTAAGTGAAAATATTTCTGTTTTCTGAAGTCGGTGCGCCGAAAGCGGATTTGACCTGAGAAAGATTCATGCCCAATCTCAGAGCAGATAAGTCAGTCTTTTGGGTAATCTTGTCTTGAGCGGTGTAGTAAGCGCCCGCTACTGTACTCAAAATCAGTACTAAAATGAGGAGAAATCTCGTCATAAGGTTATTTAATCACTCAAACTTCTTTTTTGACACTGTAATTTTTTTCATCTGCGATAAAAAGTATTTAGAGCACTCTGGATAAAGAAGATGTGGCGATACAGCACAAAAGAAAATTTCCATCGTTTTCTTCTGACTCAACAAAGAATGTAGCGCCGTTGTGATATCGCACAATGATGAATGAACTCCTCATCCTCACTTCTCCTCCCGCTTCCGGAAAAACTTTTTGGATTGAATCGATGGCCCACGCTACTGAGACACAAATTCTCGTGATCTCACCCTTGCGCGCGCTCGCGGATGAATGTCGCCATAAATGGAAGGATAAAATTCTCGTGATGACGCCTGAAGAGTGGCTCCTGAAAAAAACTCAGGGCGAAATTGTGATCTTCGATGAGTTTCATCTTCTTTTTTATTGGGGAGATTCGTTTCGTCCGTTGATGTGGGAAGTGTTTGAGTCTTTATCGATCGAAGCAAAACTGGTGATCGGGTTGACCGCGACTTTCGCGCCGGAAATGCAGGAAGCGATGGAGCGCTTTCGCTGTGGGTTTGATGAAATTTACTGGAGAGATGCCGGTAATCAGTCGTTGAAATGGACACCTGAGCGATACTACAAAGTTCATCGTTCGCTTCTTCACCGGAGTATTTTCGGTCTTCCACTGGAAAGAACGTCGCTCATTTTTTGTCAGTACCGTCATGAAGTCGAGATCTGGGAAAAGAAATTATCTGCGCGAGGATTCAGGGTCTGGGGTTGCCGGGGAGGAGAAGCTTCCGCCTTCAGTAAGCGCGTGCAATTGGAACCGGCGCCGGACTTCATTGTCGCGACCACAGTGCTTTCTCACGGAGTGAACCTTCCTTCGATCAGAAGGGTCTTCTTTCTCTATCCTGTCGGGAATAAAGATTTCTGGATTCAGATGACCGCAAGGGGAGGAAGAAGGGGAGAGAAGTTTGAGGTGTTTGCCTTGGAACCTCCGCATGGACTAAGATGGAGCAAGAGTAAAAATCTTTTCCACTGTGCGACTCTTTATCTCCGGATTCTGGTCGCGGATTTTCTGGATCAACTCGACCAATGCTTTTTGAAGGAATAGTCATTAACCGTGTTCCCTATAAGGAGCGCGATCTCATCGTAAAGCTTCTCCTGAGAAACGGTCTTCTCGGGAGCTTTTATATATATGGCGGCCAGGGCGGAGGAAAGCATCACAAGCCTTCGCAGTTCGGGCCGGGCTCAATGATGCGCGTGCAGATCCGCGAGACGAAAACGCGCAACATGGAAGGCGCAGAACTTCTTGTTGCCCAGGAGTACACGCGACTGTGGGAACCCAATCACATTCGTCACAACATCCAGGCGTTCTATCTCATCTGTCTTTACTTTGAACTCGTGATGAAGATCGCGCCGACTCATCAGGGCGAATCAGAATCGGGGAACAGCGAGACCGAAGGTATTTTTTCGGTCGTGAGTAACGCCGTTTTTCATCTTGAGACTTCGCTTGAAAAAAATGAGTTCGAGGCTCCGCAACAGCTGATGCTTTTCATGGTGAAGCTGCTTTATCACATGGGGATCATGCCCGACACCGATCACTGCGGATACTGCCAGACGAATCTCCTTGAGGCGACGGGCGCAATCTTTCTTCCTGCGGAAGGCCAGTTCTCCTGCGGGAATTGTGTCTCCGGCGATAATGAGAAAAATTTTCTTCTGCGGATCAAGAAGGGGTACCAGACGCGCTTTCAGGATTACAAAGATCTTCTTGGAACAAATTTTCACGAATCAGACCGACTCATCCAATACTTCTGCCATCAGTTTCATCTGAAAGCGATGGATCTTCGCTCGTATCAGCTTCTCTTTCGCTAGTCCCGGTGAGGGCCGCCGAATTTGATCGTTGCTGAAGTCCTGAGGCCGCATTCTTTTTTATTGTCAGTCAGCCAGCGACAGAATCCTCCACCACCCACACCATACGCTTCATTTCTATGTTCGATGTCAGCATAGAGTTGGCGAATAGAGCCGGGGACAAAGGCCGGTGTTTTCCCGGACACACTTCCTTCGTGACCGACTACGACAGATGTCTGGGAACCATTGGCATGAGTCAGCCTAAGTCCAGCTTCTTCGCGTGCGGTGACGCCGAGGCTTTTCCTGTCAACGACTGCGCCGGAAACAAATCCCTGAAGGTGGGAGGAAACTCTCTGTGAAACGACCGCAGTCGCCGTGACGTCGCGAAGGTCAAACGTGGTGGAACCTTCGTCTCTCACATCTCTCTTTGCCACTCCACCGTCGACCATCACAGATGTGTTGAAGTTGGTTCCTCCATTGGAGGACGCGAATCTTGCGTGAACTCCTGCGCCTGCAGAAATATCGTTGTCCGCGCTAAAGCCTTTTTCCGAATAAACGCTCAGTCGGCTGTAGGAAAAGTTATTACTGAGATTGATACGGCCTTCGAAGTTGACACTCGCCGTTCCCGCTGAAGTTTTCACGGTGATCGGATCAGAGATTACGTGCTGAACTCCTTCCAAATAAACGCCGGTCGTAGAAAGGTGTCCGCGGATGTTGGTGTCCCGTTCGTCGTTGTAAACCACGACCGAAAATGTTCCCGGGAAATGTTCGCTTTCGCTTTTGTAGGTGGCAGTGAGGCCGATCACTTTATCACCGTCGGGAGTGACCGAAGCTCCGGCACCAATCGCAACCGGACCTTTCTTTGAATACTGAACGCTCACAGTATCCGTTGCACTTCTCAGCATCGGATCCATGTCAGAGGCATTCCCTCCCATGATCTCATGAAGGGCGACTCCGAGATTCGTAGGAAGAACAGTGAGCGGATGTCCGTCGGCGTCGTAGAGGCGCATGTTCGTTCCGACGCTCGGAATGGTACTGTCATTCTGGAGATGCGAAAGAGCATCCCCTGATTGAGTGGAAGTGACGTAATTGTAATTGATGTTGTAAGTCTTCGCCGGATCATCCGGATCCTGAGCGATGACGGTGGCATGACCATCACCCACAGTCTCAAAGGCCATGACGTACGAATCTTTCACACCCATCTGCTTTAACGCCTGCGACTGGGCCACGGCCATGTCACGGCAGACTCCGGCGTCGGTTTTATTATTGTGAGCGTTGATCATGTCCCTCATCGTAACGATACCGCTTTCGTGAGATCCTCCGGCGCGTTCGTAATCGTAGCCGTTCATCAGCACTCCGCCGATCCGGGAAGCGAATTCAATTTTCTTTTCAAAAGTTAAGTGCGAACCGAGCTCGGCGTAGACGTCATTTAATTCCTGGTCATTCGCCGTCGCGAAGACTTTTTTGAGCCCAAGTTTCATTGCGAGAACATCGGCGGGAGCATCGATCCCGCAATCTTTCAGGTAGGCCGAAAAAGCTTCCGCTTCCTGCCACACTCCATAGGTGATGTGACTTTCCGCTTGAAAGGGGCGATAGGCAGTCTCGAATCCACCCTTTGGTAAGAGGAGGGTATCAAGGCTCGCGAAGGTCGCTACACCTATGCTTTCAAATTTTTCTCCGGAACTGAGACTTCCTTTGGCGGTGACTGTCAGGTTCCAGTCTCGGTCCTGAGACGGGCCCGAAGCGAAAGAAAGGAAAGGAACGAACACGAAAATGAAAAGTGGCCATTTCATGGCAAGGCTCCTGTTGAGCATGAATTTGCAATGAGCGGGCCGGCCATTAAGAAAACTACAGCAGATGAGAATAGGGAACTGACTAAAGTTTAGACAGCGTCTTTTTTATTTAACGATTGAGCGAAATCAAGAAGGGTTTTGAACGAGGGAAAATCCTTGGAATCCATGCGGACCAAAGCAGATTTGATCCCTGCGTTTTTTCCGGCTTCGGCATCAATGATCTTGTCGCCGATCATCCATGAATGCTCGGCAGAAATATTATATTTTTTCATGAGATCAAGAATCATCTGACCGGAAGGTTTCCGGCACTCGCAACCTTCATCCGGAGAGTGAGGGCAGATCGCGAAGTCCTTAAACGGTGAAAGTTTCTGTTCACGCAGGTCATTCTGAAGCTGGCGATGAATGACGTAGACGGATTCGAGGGCAAAGTAGCCACGGCCTACGCCTGACTGGTTTGTCACGATGAAAAGATCGTATCCGAGCTGCTGGAGGAGGTGGAGCGCCTTCAATGTATCCGGGAAATATTCCATGTCTTCGACACGCGAAAGATAGTTCTTGTCCAGAATGAGTGTTCCGTCTCTATCCAGGAAGATTGCCTTCCGTGTTTTCATTTACGAAGCCTCCGCGAAGACATAAGATTCCCCTATGCTCAAAGTCCTCAGGTTAATGTTCCCATATCTCCGTCCTTTTTGGAAGGAGGCGATGTTAGCGTCGCTATTGGCGTTTCCACTTTCTGCGATCAAGGCTTACGAAGCGTACCTGGCCAAGCCAATTTTCGACAAGGGCTTCGCTCCTGGTTCTAGTTTCGAAGAAGCGAGAAATCTTGCGCTTATTCTGATTGGTCTCGGAATCATCAACTATCCGTTAAGATTCTTTCACTATTTTGGCTTACGGATGGTGGTTGATAAATCCACGCAGCTCATCCGGGCAAAGATCTTTGCTAAATTCCAGCATATGCCTTCCAGTTACTTTTCCCAGCAAAAGCAGGGGAATTTGATTTCAACCATCATGAATGACACTCAGGTGTTCTCTGAAGCATTCAAGAACTCGCTGGAAGTTGTGCGTGAGCCGATGACAGCACTTTTTCTCCTGGGTGTCATGCTTTACCAGGACTGGCAGCTGACACTGATTGTTTTTGGTGTTTCACCTCTTTTCATAGTCACATTCCATTACACGGGTAAGCGTATCCGAAGATACGTAAAACTCGCGCAGGAAGACACGGCAGAGATGACTCATATTGTAGGTGAAGCTCTTTCGGGCCAGAAAATCAGTAAGGCTTTTGGCCTTAAAAATTTTATCATCGGTAGATTTGAGAAAGTGCAGTCGATTTTCATCGCACACAGAACGAAATCGAACTCTGCCGAAGAACATTCGCATCCGATGGTTGAACTCATTGGTTCATTCGCTTTCGCGGGCGTGTTGATTTTTGCTCATCATCGAATCCAAACCGGAGCACTAACAACTGGCGGTTTTATTTCTTTTGTTGCTTCTCTCGCGATGTTCATGGATCCAGTGAGACGTTTCTCCAAAGCAAACGCCAAGATGAATCAGGCGCAGGCGGCAGCAGTTCGGATTTTCCAGCTTCTCGATGTTGAGGAAGAGAAAGAAGAAAATCTCGAAGAGCTCAAGGAATTCAAATATACCATCGAGTTTAAGAACATCACATTCTCCTATGGCGAAGGGGATATTCTCAAGAACTTCTCACTTACGATCCAGAAAGGTGAGAAAGTGGGTCTTGTGGGACTCTCTGGTTCCGGGAAATCCACGCTCATCAGCCTTCTCCTTCGTTTATACAACGTAAAAGCGGGAGAAATCCTGATCGATGGCATGAACGTCAATCGCTACAGCCTCGCCTCAGTCAGAAAAGTTTTTGCGCTCGTGAGTCAGGATATTTTCCTCTTCAACGATTCCGTCCGTGAGAATCTCACAACGGGTGACGTTCACACCGAAGAAGAGATTCATCACGCGCTCGACATTTCCTACGCCACAGAATTTGTGAAAGATCTTCCGCATGGGCTTGAGACGGTGATCGGTGACCGCGGGATGAGACTCTCTGGCGGTCAGAGTCAGCGTCTCACGATCGCGCGCGCTTTCCTCAAGGATCGCGATGTGCTTCTTTTTGATGAAGCGACTTCGGCACTGGATAATGAATCGGAAAAAATTGTTCAGAAAGCTCTCGATCGCGTTGCCGGTCACAAGACTGTCATCGCCGTTGCTCACCGACTTTCCACTCTCAAAGACTTCAACCGAATTGTGGTGATGAAGGACGGCGTGAAAGTGGAAGAGGGGAACCACGATGAGCTCATCGCTAAAAACGGTGAGTACAGAAAACTCTATGAGCTTTCTCAGCGCGCTTAATTCTTCGTTTGTTTCACGGCGAGATTCATGCCCCAACCCGCAATCTTCACCATCCATGAAGAAGGCAAGAGTCGCGGGAAGAAAGCAAAGAACTTATTTACCAGGCCAGGGATAATCAGAGTTTTCCCTGCCAACGCTTTCTCAAGACCGATGCGTGCGACTTTTTCAGAAGACATGAGAGGACTGAAGCTACTTTTGAGAGAGAGATTGTTGTTCTTCAGAAACTCCGTCGCAGTTCCACCCGGACACAAGCACGATATACGTACGTTTGTTGCTTTCAGTTCTTCGTTGAGAATCTCCGAGAACATTTTCACGTACGCTTTTGAAGGCGCATAAATCGTATACCTTGGAGCAGGCTGAAAAGCCGCCACCGAAGCGACATTCAATATGAGAGAAGGCGACTTATGCGCGAGCATGTGCTGAGCAAAGAGATGAGTATTCGTGGTGAGAGTCACCATGTTCAGTTGCATGAGTTTTTTATGATCATCAATTGAAGCGTTCATGAAGAATCGCCATGGGCCGATACCGGCATTGTTGATCAGCAAGTCGACTTGCTTCCCGTCTTTGGTCGCTTCTCGAAAAAGGATTTCGGATGCTTCAGGAAGAGAAAGATCAAGCGAAAGCGTTTCCACCTGAACGTTGTATTGAGCGCGAAGAACGGCCGCAAGGGCATCAAGCTCTTCTTTTCTGCGCGCGACGAGGAAGATATTCATTTTTTTCTGCGCGACTAATCTCGCGAAGTCTGCCCCGATTCCACCCGAAGCTCCGGTGATAACTGCTCTTTTCATGAGTTCATTGTAGTGGAAAACCCTATTAATGCAGAGCTGCGACTCGCCTCTGTACCGATAAAAAAACTACTGACCTAAAGTTGTTCGCGTCAGGAAGAAATTGATTTAGTCACTACTCCTACAGCGTGATAAAATCTTGGCGATTATTCAACCTCAGGAGTGCATTGTGTCAGAAGAAAATCTGAAGTCCATGGCCGATTTGGTCTCCCACTGTAAACATCGCGGATTCATATTTCAAAGTTCGGAAGTTTACGGCGGACTTGGGTCTTGCTGGGACATGGGTCCGCTCGGAGTTGAATTAAAAAATAATATTAAGCAAACGTGGTGGAGAGCGATGACTTTCCGGGATGACATCGATGGTGTCGATGCTTCGATTCTCATGCACCCAACAGTCTGGAAAGCTTCCGGCCACGTCGATAACTTCAGCGATCCGATGGTCGACTGTAAAGTTTGTAAGTCGCGCTTCCGCGCCGACAACATCGATCTCAAATCTCCGTGTCCGACGTGTAAAGCGACGGACTCATTCACTGAACCAAGACAGTTCAACCTCATGTTCACGACACACATGGGGCCGGTGGCCGACACTGCTTCGGTGGTTTATCTGCGTCCGGAAACTGCGCAGGGAATTTTCGTGAATTTCCCGAACGTGCAGACCACGATGAGAAGAAAACTTCCCTTCGGTATCGCACAGATCGGGAAAGCTTTCCGGAACGAAATCACTCCAGGGAACTTTATTTTCCGTACCCGTGAGTTTGAACAAATGGAAATGCAATACTTCATCAAGCCAGGCACGCAAGCCGAGGCGATGGAGATGTGGAAAGACCTTCGCTGGAAGTGGCACCTTGAAAACGGCCTTCGTGCGGAAAAACTCCGCTTCAAAAAACACGAAGAGCTCGCTCACTACGCCGACGCGGCTTTTGATATAGAATATGAGTTCGCTCACGGCTGGGGTGAGATGGAAGGCATTCACTCGCGCACGGACTTCGATCTTCGCCAGCACGAACAGTTCTCAGGAAAAAATCTTCACTACACCGACCAGATGGACGGAAATAAAAAATACATTCCTTACGTGCTTGAGACATCAGTGGGATGTGATCGCTGTATGCTTGCAGTGATGAGCGATGCTTATCGCGTGGAGAATGCGGGCGACGCTGAGAAAGAGCGCACAGTGATGAGATTTAAGCCGAGCTTGGCGCCAATTAAGGCGGCGGTAATGCCTTTGATGAAAAAGGCAGAACTCGAGCCGACTGCTCAGAATCTTCTCCGAGAACTTCAGAAAGATTTTAAGTGTGAGTACGATACTTCTGGTTCCATCGGTAAGCGTTACCGTCGCCAGGATGAAATCGGGACGCCGGTCTGCTTGACCATCGACTACGATACGTTGAATGATCAATCCGTCACCGTTCGCGATCGCGATACGATGGTGCAGGAGCGCGTGGCGCTCGACAAAGTCAAAGCGTACATCAAAGATAAATTTTCACTCTAAGACAGGGGCGATTGGACTATGAAAAAATGGGTCTATAAGTTTTCTGCCGAACAGACTGACGGAAACAAAGACATGAAGGCGCTCCTCGGCGGTAAAGGTGCAAACCTCGCTGAGATGTGTGCGATGAAGCTCTCGGTTCCACCGGGATTCACCGTTACAACCGAAGCGTGTCTTGATTTTTATAAAACCAACAAAGAAATATCCAAAGAGATCAAGGACCAGGTCATTGAATCTCTCGGTTGGGTGGAAAAGCTCACGAATAAAAAATTCGGTGATCTCGAAAACCCTCTGCTCTTTTCTGTTCGTTCGGGGGCACGTGCTTCGATGCCGGGAATGATGGACACGGTTCTGAACCTTGGCCTCAATGATAAGACGGTTCTCGCTCTCGCCAAAAAAACCAATAACCCAAGATTTGCCTGGGATTCTTATCGCAGATTCATCCAGATGTTCTCGAACGTCGTTCTCGGTGTGAATACTTCACATCTCGAAGGAAATCTCGAAGACCTGAAAGAGGCCCGCGGAGTTCACGAAGATACTGCTCTCACTGCGGCCGATCTCGAAGAGCTCGTGAAAGTTTACAAGTCGGTACTCCTTGAAGATCACGGCGTGGTTTTCCCACAGGATCCGATGGAGCAACTCTGGCGCGCGATCGGCGCGGTCTTCGGTTCATGGAATAACAATCGCGCGATGAAATATCGCGAGATGAATAACATTCCTCACGATTGGGGAACTGCAGTCAACGTTCAATCCATGGTCTTCGGAAACATGGGCGACACGTGCGCTACTGGCGTGTGCTTCACACGCGATCCTTCAACCGGCGAGAAAAAATTCTTCGGTGAGTTCCTCGTGAACGCGCAAGGGGAAGACGTGGTGGCGGGTATTCGTACTCCGCAACCAATCAACGATGCCTCGAAGATGGAATCCAATAAGCATCACAAGACTCTCGAAGAAGTGATGCCGAAGGCGTACGCCGATCTGGTGGAAGATTACAAAATGCTCGAGCGTCACTACAAAGACATGCAGGACATCGAGTTTACGATTGAAAACGGAAAGCTTTGGATCCTCCAGACAAGAAATGCCAAGCGAACCGTGAACGCCGCTCTCAAAGTGGCGGTTGATCTCGTAGCGGAAGGTCTCATCACCGAAAAAGAAGCGATCCTTCGCATTCAACCGGAGGACCTCAACCAGCTTCTTCACCCGCGCCTTGATCCGAAGGCAAAGAAAACTTTGATCGCGACCGGTCTCCCTGCTTCTCCGGGAGCAGCGTCTGGTCAGATGGTCTTCACTTCCGCTCACGCAGAAGAGTGGCACAAGAACGGGAAGAAAGTTGTTCTCGTGCGCGCGGAAACTTCTCCGGAAGATATCGGCGGCATGGTTGCTTCGACCGGCATTCTCACCGCTCGCGGTGGGATGACTTCGCACGCAGCGGTGGTTGCGCGCGGAATGGGGAAACCTTGTGTCGCTGGCTGTACGGCGCTCGTGATTAATGAAAAAGAAAAAACGCTCACCGTGAAAGGTAAAACCTACAAGGAAGGCGACTACATCACTTTCGACGGTGCCAACGGCGAAGTCTATGAGGGTGTCGTGCCGACGATTGAGGCCAAAATCACTGCGGACTTTGCGACGTTCATGAAGTGGGCCGATGGAGCAAGGAGACTTCGCGTGAGAACGAACGCCGATACTCCGGAAGATTCTAAGGTTGCGGTGGAATTTGGCGCCGAAGGCATTGGCCTTTGTCGTACCGAGCACATGTTCTTTGCTCCCGAGAGAATCCTCGCGGTCCGCGAGATGATCTTCGCAGAAAATGAAAAAGACAGAAAGAAAGCTCTCGATAAGCTTCTTCCATTCCAGCGCGGGGACTTCAAGGGAATTTTCCGTGAGATGAACGGGAAGCCGGTGAACATTCGCCTGCTCGATCCACCTCTTCACGAGTTCCTTCCTCATACGGAAAAAGACCAACAGGAGCTTGCAGCTTCTCTCGGCATTACCGCCAAAAACGTTAAGGAAAGAAATGATTCCCTTCATGAGTTCAATCCGATGCTCGGTCACCGCGGGTGTCGCCTCGCGATCACGTATCCCGAGATTTATCTCATGCAGGTGAGAGCGATCACGGAAGCAGCGGTCGAGTGTGAGAAAGAAGGCATCAAAGTGTATCCGGAAATCAT
>JBJMLZ010000027.1:0-16328 GCA_045805035.1 Bacteriovoracaceae bacterium | reverse complement strand
GTTTGTCTTGAGAGGATAGCGCTTGATGTTCATAGACTGAGCTGAACTTTCGGTTTCGGCACTTTTTCATCAAACCACTCCCGGAGATCCATATCCAGGCCCTGACCTAACATGTAATTGTAAAGCGCGCGTCTGAGGCCAACCCCGAGCATGTCGTGATCAACAAATTTCTCCTCAACGAAAGGCAGTTCATTTTTCGCGAAGAGCCCGTGTTCGGATTTTTTCTCCGGCACAATTTTGATTTTGTATTTATCGGGATTGAGTCCGACCGGTGAATGAGCAGTCAAAGCAAAGCGGTGCCAATAAGCAGAGCTGATGTAATTATTCTTAAAGAGCTGGCGCACGACCTCAAGGCTATCGATCGTTTCCTGCACCGTTTCGGTAGGAAAGCCGTACATGAGATAGGCATGAACAAATATTCCGGCGTTCTTGAAGTTCTTTGTGACCACCGCAACTTTCTCAATCGAGATGCCTTTATCGATGAGCTTCAGCACGCGTTCGCTCGCCACTTCAATCCCGCCCGTCACCGCAATACAACCCGCCTCTTTCATGAGTTTCGTGACGTCGGCGGTGAAGTAAGGATCAAAACGGATATTTCCCCACCAGGAAACCTTGAGGCCACGCTTGATGATTTCTTCACTCATCGCCTTGAGCAGTGTCGGAGGAGCGGCCTCATCTACAAAATGAAAACCACGGACATTCGTTTCCTTGATGATCCTTTCCATTTTATCAACTACACCGACGGCAGTGTCAGGTTCATAGCGGCCGATGTAATCCAAGCTCACGTCACAGAACGTGCATTTTTTCCAATAGCAGCCATGAGCGAGAATCATTTTGTTCCAGCGACCGTCTGTCCAGAGTCTCTGCATGGGATTGATCGTTTCCATCATCGAGACGTAGCGATCCATCGCGAGACCCCGGAAACTTGGCGCATCGAGATTCTTGAACTTCACATCAAAGAGTTTGGGATCAGAGACATGAATGACTTTTCCATTCTTTCGATACATCGTCCGGAGAAGCGGGCCTTCGCCATTTTTAATAAAGCTCAGGAGATGCTCGAGCGGTTTTTCACCGTCATCAAAGGTGAGGTAATCAACGATATCAAAAATACGAGGATCCTCGAGTGAACGAAGCTCCGTATTCACATAACCGCCACCCATCACAACTTTGATTTCCGGAAATTCTTTTTTGGTGGTCTCGGCAATGCGAAGAGCTCCGAGTAGGTTTCCGGGAAAAGGAATCGACAGTCCGATCACGTCAGGACGAAAGTTTTTGAGATTTTTTCTGGTGAGCTCACTGATCCATTCATCAATGACAGTTTTCTTTTTCAGGCGCTTTTGAATGGGAGAGTAGGATGTGAGGGCCATGGCAATTTTCTCAGCGTACCGGGAAAAACCAAAATCCTTGTCCACACCGATGCGAATGACGTCGGCGAGATCATCCAGGAAAAGGCTGCAGAGGTGCTTGGCCTTATCGAGATCACTAAGACCGTTATAAAGATCTAAGACCCCGCCCTGATTGTCATCAAGGGGAATGAAACGTGGCCCTTCCGGAAGTGTCTGGCGCTCAATGAATTTTTTGACGTGAGAAGATTCATTGGTCTGAAGGAAGGCAATCACATCATCGATGTTATTTTCGTATTCAGTAGCGGCGTCGAGATAGAAATCCAGAAGCTCGTTTTTGGTTTTTGATTTCTTCACTTCCTGAGTAATGCGGCGGAGTCCTTCCCGGGAAAAAATTTTCAAAATGAGCTCCAGGCCCAGATCGATCTGATTCACCTCATGTCCGGCCTTTTCAAGATACGAAGTGAGATAGGCCGTCGACGGATAAGGCGTGTTGAACTGGGTTAATGGCGGAAGGACCAGGAGAACTTTCATGTAGAAGAATTTTATCGTATTTCAGGAGAAAGGTCGATGGCCCAGAACCTCTCCGGAGACGGAGTTTTCTCCCGCCTGAATGGTCATGACGCCTTCATTGATGACCATATCCCAGCGGTTATCTTTCTTGAGAAGCGGAATCAGTTCTTCAATGAAGGCCGGGGAAATAGAGAAGAATTCAATCTCTTCGGCGCGATGGATTTTCTCATCCCGGACCTCTTTCATCATGAGTTCAGGATTTTTATATGTGTAAACCTTAACGAACCGAGAAACTTTCATCGCCTTGTGAAGTTTTTTGGCACTCGGATTTCCAATTTCAATCTGCAGTCGGAAACCGCCGTTCACGTCGGGAATACTGATCGCCGCTACGTCCGGATCAGAAAGCCCGGCGGAAGCGAACGCGAGGTCTTCCTGGCTATTGAGAGCAAAGGCGAGAACCCGGGTCAGCATGTAGTGGAGTCCCTCGGAAGGGTGCTGGGCCACGCGGAAATCCAGTGAATCATAGACTGCGCGCTCGATATCGGAGAGCTCGATGTGAAAGCGATAAAGGGTAGTTGTCATTGCCATGAAATGAGACTATCACATAAATATGGAAGACGGACGTTACCTCAGTAAAGAAGATCAGAAGAAATTGCAGGACCTGAAGAAAGAACTTATCGCGCTCAAGGCGGAACATAAGAATTTTGCCAAGAATAAGGGCAAGCTTTCTGAAGAAGATCGGGAAAAGTGGAGAGTTAATTCCACTCGCACGAATCAGGTTTACATTGAGATCAAAGATCTGCGGCTTAAAAACATCCTGGAAGCCGGGAAGTGATCAGGATTTTCGTTGATGCCGACGGCTGTCCGGTAAAAGACGAAGTCTACAAGGTCGCCGCCCGTTACAAGTTAGATGTCTTTGTCGTGGCCAACAAACCGATCTTTGTTCCTCTTCATCCCTCAATCAAAATGCAAGTCGTCTCCGCCGGTCCCGATGAGGCCGACAACTGGATCGAGGAAAATATCCAGGCAGATGATATTTGCGTGACCACCGACATTCCGTTGGCGGATCGCTGTCTCAAAAAAAATGCACGCGCACTCGGGGCACGAGGCGATGAGTTTACGGAAGACATGATAGGTGAAGCTTTAGCAACCCGGGAACTCATGAAGCATTTACGCGAAATGGGCGAAGTGAAAGGTGGCCCCGCCGCTTTTGATAAGAAAGACCGCTCCCAGTTTCTTTCTTCACTCGATAGAATCATCCAGAACATCATGAGGAAGCGATCTTAAGGATACAAAAACGTTTTCTTCCTTCATGATTTAACTATGGAAAGTCATGTTTTAAAGAAAACCCTCGGGCCGGTTCAGGTCTGGGCACTCGCGGTGGGGCTGGTTATTTCCGGCGAATATTTCGGCTGGAGCTATGGGTGGTCAGTCTCCGGAACATTCGGCTTTCTTATTTCCACTCTGGCAGTCGCACTTTTTTTTACGACATTTATTTTCTCACTGACCGAATTGTCGACTTCGATTCCGGAAGCGGGTGGGCCATATGCTTATTCCCAGCGCGCGTTGGGAAAACATTGGGCGCATCTCACCGCACTTCTTACTTTGATTGAATTTATCTTTGCTCCACCTGCGATTGCGTTTGCTCTCGGCGGGTATCTCCATGTGCTGATGCCTTCGATGAGTGCTGAGCATCTCGCTTTGATCGTGATGCTTTTGTTCGGATGTCTGAATCTTCACTCGCTTCACTTGAGTGCGCGCTTCGAGCTTGTCGTAACAATCCTTGCGGTGACTGAGCTTCTCATTTTCACTGGTGTTCTTCTTCCACACTTCCAGTGGTCCAATTTCTCCAGTGGCGGCTGGGATCATGGAACCGCGGGAGTCTTTGCTTCGATTCCTTTTGCGGTCTGGTTTTTCCTCGGGATTGAAGGTGTCGCGATGGCGAGTGAAGAAGTGAAAGATCCGACACGGGATCTCCCGATCGGTTACATCACGGGAATTATCACGCTGGTGTTACTCGCCGTCGGTGTGATGCTCGCGGCGGGTGGTGCGGGCAACTGGAAAGAATTAAGTGAGATTGATTATCCGATTCCAAGAGCGGCAGCGATGGCGCTGGGTGAAGGGAATCCATGGGTAAAAGCATTCGCGGGCATCGGTCTTTTTGGTCTCGTGGCCTCACTTAACGGAATTATTATCGGAGCTTCGAGACAACTCTACGCCGTTTCGCGCGCGGGGATTTTACCGTATAGCTGGAGTCGGGTGAATCGCTTCGGCTCTCCCTTTGTTTGTGTGGCAATTACAACTGTGATCGGAATGATTGCAATTCTCTCCGGACAAACCGGCCAGCTCATCACCCTGTCAGGTATTGGCGCGTGCGCGATGTATTTCATGTGCATGGTGAGCCTCTTTGCCCTTCGCCGGAAAGAACCCGGCATGCCGCGCCCGTTTAAAGTTCCGCTTTACCCGTTCTTTCCCGGGATTGCTCTTATCCTTGCTTTCGTCTGCTTCGGGGCCATGGTGTATTACAACCAGAAAATCTTCGTGATTTTCCTCGCCATTCTCGCCGGAGGATGGACGCTGATGGAATTCACCCGCAAATAATCTGTCTGATTAGATCAGGAAACGTCGCGCGAGAGGTATTTAGTTCATCCTGCGCCCGGGTCTCGGTAGAATGAAGCAGTTTCAAAATTCAGAGAGAAGGCAAAGCGATGAACCTAAGTCCGGAAGCGATTTTAGCGGAAGTAAAAAATTCTCCCAATCCCAAAGTCAAAGTGGCGATCACCGACATCGACGGAGTTCTGCGGGGAAAATATCTTCACAAAGATAAATTCACGAGTGCTGCCAAAAGTGGTTTTGGTTTTTGTAACGTGATCTTTGGTTGGGACATCAATGATCTTGCTCTTGATGGGCTCGATTATACGGGCTGGCACACAGGATATCCCGATGCAGAGGCCTCGATTGATCTCTCCACTTACAGAAAAGTTCCCTGGGACAATGATGTTTCTTTTTTTCTCGGTAACTTTGAGCTCGAGATTTGTCCGCGAAACCTTCTGAAGAAAGTGAAGGCCGATTGCGAGAAGTCCGGTTTCCGTCCTTTTTTCGGACAGGAATTTGAATGGTTCAATTTCAAGGGAACGAGTGAAGAGTTGAACGCACAGGAGTTCCATAACCTGAAGCATCTCTCTGACGGCATGTTTGGTTATTCTGTTTTAAGAATGGCCCTGAACAAAGATTTTTTTAACGACCTCTATGATCTGTGCGATAAGTTCCGCGTGCCCATCGAGGGTCTTCATACCGAAACCGGCCCTGGTGTTCTTGAGGCCGCGATTCTTTACGGGGATGTTCTCGAATCCGCCGATCGCGCGGTTCTCTTCAAGTCCGCCGCGAAGGAAATCGGTCGCCGGCACGGAATCATGCCGACCTTCATGGCAAAAATCACGGACAAGCTTCCGGGTTGCTCCGGTCATATTCACCAGAGTCTCTGGGATGAAAAAAATAATCTCTTCTTTGATGATAAATCTCAGAACAAGATGAGTCCCTTGATGGAGTCCTACATTGCGGGCCTTCTCCATTGCATGCCCCATGTTCTTCCGATGTATGCACCGACAATTAATTCTTATAAGCGATTAGTGGAAGGGGCGTGGGCACCGACAACTCTTACCTGGGGAATTGATAATCGCACGACGTGTATCAGACCACTGCCGATCAGCTCGAAGGCGGCACGAATTGAACTTCGGGTAGTAGGATCTGATGCCAATCCTTATCTCGCGCACGCGGCTGCTCTTGCGTCCGGCCTCTACGGCATAAAAAACAAGATGAAACTCTCGGTTCCGGAAACCAAGGGCAACGGATACCTGAATCACAAGAATGGTATTCTTCCGCGGAACCTCATGGAGGCCACGCTGAAAATGCGTGAATCAGATCTTGCGAAAGAACTTTTCGGAGAAACTTTTGTGAAGCATTTTGCGCGCACAAGAGAGTGGGAATGGCAGCAGTATCAGAAAGCCGTCACGGATTGGGAATATAAACGCTACTTTGAAATTGTTTAAAGGATAAATATGTCTGACCTCATGAATCGCTATAACTATAATTTTCCCACTTCGATCCGTTTCGGAAAGGGGGTCATCGACGAGCTCGGTCCTCACCTGAAAGAGATGGGATTTAAAAAACCGTTGATTGTATCGGACGCGGGCTTCACTCAGACCGAAGTCTTTAAGAAAGTCATCGCGATGGTGAAGAATGCGGGGATGAATCCTGTCGTGTTCTCAGAAATTAACAAGAACCCGGTGAAGTCCAATGTCATGAAGGGTGTTGAGGCCTATAAGTCTCAGGGCGCTGACTGCATTGTCGGTTTCGGCGGCGGTGCCAGCATGGATGTGGCGAGAGCGATCGCGCTCAAGATCAATCACCCGCGCGATCTCTTTGATTACGATGATGCCCTCGGTGGCGATAAATATGTCACCGAAGATGTTCCGTACTTTGTGACGATTCCGACAACATCAGGAACTGGTTCTGAAGTCGGTCGCTCTACCGTGATCGCTGACGACGTGACTTGTGAGAAGAAAATTCTCTTCTCACCGAAGCTTCTCGCGAAAAAAGTTTTCGCGGATCCTGAACTCACGATGGGACTTCCTCCCTTCGTCACTGCCACGACCGGCATGGACGCACTCACGCATAACGTGGAAGCGTTTCTCTCCAAAGGCTTTTCTCCGCTGTGTGATGGTATCGCCCTTGAGGGAGTGAGACTGATTGCGCTTTCTCTTGAGAAAGCGGTGAATGCTCCTGACTATGATTCAAGAGCACGCATGATGATGGCCTCGCTCATGGGAGCAACCGCTTTCCAGAAAGGCCTCGGCGTCGTTCACAGTCTCGCGCATCCACTGTCGACCGTGATGGATATGCACCATGGTCTGGCGAACGCGATCATGATTCCTTACGGGATGGAATTTAATCTCGATCAGTGTGAAGAAAAACTGCAGCGTCTGGCAGTGACCGTAAACGCCAAAGAGAAGACTGCCCGAGGATTTATCGAGTGGCTGAAGGAGCTCAATCAGAAAATCGGCATTCCGAAAAATCTCAAGGACCAGAAAGTCACGCGCGAACATCTCGCTCGTCTCTCCGAACTTGCGATCAAGGATCCATGTCATTCTTGTAATCCGAAAACAGTAACTAAAGAAGATCTCACCAAGCTTTATGAAAAGGCGCTGTAGATGATCTTTATCGGAGTATCTGCCTGTTTCATGTATCCCGATCCCACCCGGACGGTTTTCGGTCACAAGACGCTGGCGTATCTTGAGCAGGACATGGCCCGTTTTCTCTCACGAGAGGGTGTGATACCGATTCTTATTCCGGATGTGCCCGATAAGGAATTAAGACAATACTTAGATAAGATGGATGGTTTTGTGTTTCAGGGTGGAGTGGACGTTGCCCCCGGAACTTACAAAGAGCAGCCGATTGAGAATGGCCGCTGGCCGGGAGATGCACATCGCGACCAGTACGAACTGAAGATCATGGATTATGCTTTCAAGAACAAGAAACCAATCCTTGCCATCTGCCGCGGATTCCAGCTCGCCAATGTTTATTTCGGCGGAACTCTTTATCAGGACATCGCCACTCAGACCAAAAGCGCGCTTCAGCACCGGGATGCTGCTCTTTATGATCGCATTCAGCATGACGTCGAATGCACTTCGAACTCTCTTTTAAAATCCATTTACGGTCAGGATCATCTCAAGGTGAATTCGGTTCATCATCAGGCAGTGAAGGATTTGGGGAAAGATCTCCATGTCGACGCCAAAAGTGAAGATGGACTGGTTGAGGCCTTCCACTACAAGGATCTTGAAAAGAATTATTTCGTGGGTGTTCAATGGCATCCGGAATTCTCACATACATTGAAAGAGCATCTGATTGATCCGGCTCCTCTCTATGATCACTTTTTGAAAGCTGTCAAAAGCAAAGGTTAAGGTATGAAAGTCACCAATCCCTCCACACTCGAAGTCGTCAAAGAAATCCCTGAGGACACGAAGTCCGTCATCACGGAAAAATTTCATCGGGCCAAGGCCGCACAGGGAGAGTGGGCGAAGCGCAGTCTCAATGACCGGATTGCCATCATCAGAAAATTTCACGATCTCCTGGATTCAAAAAAAGAAAATCTCGCCAAGGACCTCACACTGGAAGTGGGAAAACCTTTGCAGGAATCTTTCAATGAGCTCAACGGAGCAAGAGGACGAATCCAGTTTTTCCTCGAAGCGGCCCCTAAGTATCTCCTCACTCAGGAAATGCATTCAGACGGAAAGACCAAAGACATCCTGAGCTTTGATCCTCTTGGTGTTGTCTGCAATATCTCCGCATGGAACTATCCTTATCTCGTGGGTGTGAACGTTTTCATTCCCGCTCTTATCGGAGGAAACGCCGTCCTTTACAAGCCTTCGGAGTACGCTCTTCTCACCGGACTTCACATTGAAAAGCTCATGCACGAGGCGGGTGTTCCGAAAGATATTTTTCAGACGATTGTGGGTGGTCCTCAAAGTGGTGAAGTGCTGCTCGATCTTCCGTGTGACGGTTATTTTTTTACCGGCTCGTACAAAACCGGAAACTATATTGCCACTCGTGTGGCCCCGAAACTTGTGCCGGTGGGACTCGAACTTGGCGGCAAGGATCCATTGTACGTGATGGACACAAACACTGACATCAAAAGTGTTGCGGCGAACGTGGCGGAAGGATGTTTTTACAACAACGGACAGAGTTGCTGCGCGGTCGAGAGAGTCTACGTGCATGAAAAAGTTTACGACTCATTCATCGAATCCTTCGTGGAAGAGACGAAAAAAACCAAAGTCGGAGCGGTCACGCGTCCGTCGCACCTCAACTTCCTCGAATCTCAGGTTCAGGACGCCGTGAAAAAAGGTGCGAAGATTTTAACCGGTGGCAAGCGTGGTGATAAGGGAAGTTTCTTTGAGCCGACGGTGCTCGTGAATGTGAATCATGAGATGAGTGTGATGACGGATGAAACTTTCGGACCGGTCATCGGGGTGATGAAAGTAAAAGATGATAATGAGGCGATCAAGCTCATGAATGATACAGAATATGGCCTCACTGCCTCGGTGTACTCGCAGGACACAGACCGCGCGCGCAAGGTTCTTTCTCAGGTTGAGGCCGGAACTGCTTACGTGAATTGTTGTGATCGCGTCTCGCCGTATCTTCCGTGGGCAGGAAGAGGGCACTCGGGTTTAGGGGCGACCTTGTCGTATCTCGGGCTTCTCGCATTCGTGAAGCCGAGAGGATGGCACGTTCGCGGCTAATCAGATGTCGAGGAAATCCACCACGCCGGTAGTAACGTCGTACACACCACCCACGATCTTGATCTCACCCTTATGGGCCATTTCGGAAAGAATACTTGAATTGTGTTTCACATCGTTGATGCTCTGGAGAACGTTTTCTTTTGTCACGGTCTTCGTGAATTCATCAGGTGTCAACTGGCCTGCTTTCTTGATCCGAGGAATGCATCTTTTAATTTTGGAAGTAATAAAGTGAACGTGACCCAGATCCAGGTCATTGATGGCGGCACTGATCGCACCACAACCGGTGTGGCCAAGCACGAGAACGATCTTCGTCCCGATGAGCTTGCACCCAAGTTCGGTGCTTCCCAGAATATCTTCGTTAATGACGTTGCCGGCGATGCGGACACTTAAGATATCACCAAGACCCTGATCGAAAATAAGTTCCGCAGAGGTTCTTGAGTCAATGCAGCTGATGATCACGGCAAAGGGATGCTGGCCTTCAGAAGTTTCGTTGACCTGTTTCAGGAGATTGCGGTCGTTACTGAGATTGTTAACGAATCGCTGGTTACCTTTTTTCAGGATATCGAGGGCGGCGTCAGGCGTGAGCTTATCAAGCATCTCTTTAGTCAATGTTCTCATCATCGGAACTCCTTCATGCTTTACGGCGCTAGACTAACAAGTCAAAAAGTTCATGACCAGAGTTTAAATAATGGGGAGTTGCGTAAACCTAGCGGTTTACCGTGCTCATGTCCGCATAGCGGGCGCCACTCGTGTGCCCAGGAATGAAGATCTGTTCCAGCTTCTTCATTTCTTCCGGGCCGAGAGTGATATTCACCGCCGCGATATTTTCTTTGAGACGATTCACGTGTCTTGTTCCCGGAATCGGAACAATGTCTTCTCCATGATTCATGACCCACGCGAGGGCAATCTGAGAAGGAGTGACTTTCTTCTCGCGAGCAATCTCTTCGACCTTTTTCACGAGCTCGAGATTCTTGTAAAAATTTTCGCCCATAAAACGCGGGTGAAATTTCCGGTAATCGCCTTCGGGAATATCGGCCGTAGAATGAAACTGACCGGTGAGAAAACCTCGTCCGAGAGGACTGTAGGCCACATATCCAATGCCGAGTTCGCGCACGAGTGGAAGAATTTCATCTTCGGGATCGCGGGTCCACAATGAATATTCCGTCTGCAGAACACTGATCGGGTGAACTTTGTGAGCACGCCGGATAGTTTGAGGGGCAGCTTCAGAAAGACCAAGGTATTTCACCTTTCCTTCTTTCACGAGCCGACTCATCTCACCGACAGTATCTTCAATCGGAACTTTGGTATCTACGCGATGTTGGTAGTAAAGATCGATCACTTCAACGCCAAGACGCTTGAGAGAATCTTCACAACACTTTCTCACGTATTCGGGTTTCCCGTTTACACCGAGAAACTTTCCATCTGCAGTTCGCTCATTGCCGAATTTAGTGGCAAGCACAACTTGCTCTCTTCTTCCCCTGATCGCCTTACCCACGAGTATTTCATTGGTAAATGGGCCGTACATGTCGGCGGTATCAAGAAAACTCACTCCATTATCAAGAGCGTAGTGAATGGTGTTGATGGAATCGTTTTCCGTGGTGTCGCCTTTATAAAAATCCGACATCCCCATGCACCCGAGACCGATGCGGGAAGTTTCGAGCCCCTGTTTACCAAGCTTCACTGTTTTCATGTGATCCACCTTCGGAAAAGTTTACTGATAGTAAACTTTCAGACCGGGTGTTTGTCACTACTCAGGCATCTGAGAAGTTTTGAGATTTTTGACTGATTGAATGCAGATATCGGAAAAGCCTGATGGCACTTCCGGTTTTAAGAAACACATATCAAACGTGGCGTTAATTTCTGTCGCCATGCTGAGGTGCTTGAGGTCAGAAAAGGCCTGCTCTGTCGTATGAGAAACCTGATACAAACGATTGGTGCCTTTCTTCCAGATGCGCACGTACTTGTTCTGATAGAGGCGCGCACGCCCTTTAAATTCGTAGCATGGGCCCTTACTGATGTCCTTGCAGCTTTTGACATTATTGTTCTTAGTGAACGCGTAGGCCGGAAATGTCAGAACAAGCATCAGAAAGATTTTCAACATACCATTATCCTCTTATAGGAGCAGGCGAAATGCAAATAGGTATGCTAGGATTGCCCCCATGAAAAAGACCCTCACATTCCTTAAAAAAATTAAGAAGAACAACAACACTCAGTGGATGCAGGGCCACAAGAGCGAATATCTTGAGGCGAGGAAGGAATTTGAATTCCTTGTGCAGGAAATCATCGTGCGGCTCTCTCAATGGGATGACCGCTTCGGGACGCTTGAACCCAAGGATTGTATCTTCCGCTTTAATCGGGACATTCGCTTCAGTGATAACAAAAATCCCTACAAGGAAAACTTCGCCGCCTTCTTCGGAATGGGAGGCAAAAAAAGCACACTTCCAGGTTACTACGTGAGTATTTCACCCAATGAAGTTTTCGCCGGAGGCGGAGTGTGGCGGCCGGAAGCAGATAAGCTTCAACTCGTTCGCCGTTATATTTTAGAAAATGGTGATGAGCTCAAAAAAATCGTGACATCAAAATCATTCAAGAAAACTTTTGGCGGACTTTCTGATGAAGATACGCTGAAACGAGTTCCCCGTGGATTCGATGCTGATCATCCCTTTGCCGATTTTGTGAAGCTGAAAAGTTTTATTGCTTCGAAAGATTTTTCAGTAAAAGAGGCGACGGAAAAAGGTTTCGGACAGAAAATCGACAAGGTCTTCCGCGAACTAAAACCGCTCAATGATTTTCTGACTATTCCTCTCCGCAGAATGAATCCGCAGCAAGCCTAATCACGTTCTCAGGTCCATCATGACTTCAGCAGGAGGAAGTTATGGACCATCAGAGTATTCTCAGAAACCAGCACTATGCCCGCAGTGAAGAAGCCAAGAAGCTGGTCATCACTGATTCGAAAGGATCTGTTCTCATCTCAGACGAAGGGAAAGAGTACATTGATTTCTCCAGTGGCTGGTGTGTCGGGAATCTGGGCTGGAAGCATCCGGTGATCATGAAGGCCCTTCAGAAATTTGATGGCCCTACCTATGTCTCTCCTCATCTGGAGTATGGCCCATGGATTGAGCTTTCCAACATTCTTTCTGAGATGACTCCGGGAAAACTTAGCAAATGCTTTCGCGCTACCGGAGGAACAGAGGCAGTAGAGATCGCGCTTCAGGCAGCGATGGCCTTTACAGGAAGAGAGGAATTCATCGCAATTGAGAAGGCCTATCACGGAAATTCCATCGCCGCCCGGGCACTCAACGAGGATTCTCCTTTCTTTAACTGGAAAAAGATCAAGGCACCCCTCACAGGAGATTCGCTGAAAGATCTGGAGCGCATGCTGAAAACAAAAAAAGTAGCGGCTTTCATCATGGAGCCAGTGAGTATGAACATGGATGTGCTTGCCCCGGAGCCGGAATTCATGGAGGGCATGCAGAAGCTCTGTCGCAAGTATGGAACTCTCATCATCATGGATGAAGTGGCGTGCGGATTCGGAAGAACCGGAAAACTTTTTGCGACAGAATACTTTGATATCCGGCCGGACATTATGTGTCTCGGGAAGGCGCTTTCCGGCGGTCACGCTGCAATTGGTGCAACGTTAATGACCAAAGAAGTAGGAGAGAAGCTCGCCGAAGAAGAATATCCTTATTCCACGTTCGGATGGCATCCTCTGAGTGTTGCCGCAAGTCTGGCGGCAGTGAAGTTCTTCCGTGACAACTGGAGTGAGCTTGATGAAAATATCCGGTCGCTTAATGAATATTTCCGTCAGCGACTTTCGGAGATGAAGTTCAAAGTCACTCCGGAAATCCGGATCATGGGCATGGCCATTCAGTTAGATTTCAAGAATTCAGATTATGGTGACAAGATTGAAGAGCGCGCATTCAAGAAAGGTCTCATCCTCGCAGGGGGAGTGACAATGTTACCTCCGCTCACGCTGGATTTAAAAACCGCAAGAAAGGGCCTTGATATCCTGGAAGAGTGTCTTTAGTACTGAAAGACCGTGTAGCTTTCCGGTTTCAGCTCGCGATCGATTTCATCCACGATCGGATTGAATCTCAGCATCGCCTTCGCATTCGGTGAGAGCTTCTCATATTCCTCGCGCGGTATATTGATCGAAACTTCCGGGCGATGAAGCCATGAGCGACTGTAACCCAGCACCACCATCGGTCTGGGAACATCTGTATGATTGGGAGTCCCGCGATGAAGAGTGCGGACATCGCGGATGAGGACATCGCCGGCTTTCATTTCAAGCTGTTCAATTTTTGCTTTGTTACTTTCGACAAGATCCAGGCCCTGATCACGCGACAGCATGTGAGTTCCGCGGATAATTTCCAGCGGTCCGTTTTCCGGCGTGACATCGACCAGAGGAAAATTCACTGCGAGCTGAAACATCGGAGTCTCTATTCCTTCTTCCGGGAAGAGGGGAGGACAATCGCGATGAATGTCCTGATAAACGGAACCTTTTAACGGAGTATCGGAAGCGAGCTGGCACATCACAAATCTTTTGCCGACAAGCCCCTCCACGATCGCGAGGATGTCACCATCTTCATAGAACTCAGGATCCGCAAACGGCATCTCAAACGGAAACGACACATAGTAACGGTTACTGCCACGGCTGGTTTCATTTCCTTCAAGCTTAATCTGACGATCAAGAAGAGGTTGCGAAGTCTCGCGCCATTGGCGGATCTTTTCCGGGTTCAGATGATTTCTGAGGATGACGAAGCCGTCACTCTTTGCCGATTCAACAAAGTGATGAATTTCTTTTTCCGAATATTTTCTTTTCATGGACCGCATTGTGGTCGAGAAAAAATCAATTGGCCAATGACCGACAATATGCGATTAGTTTTTCCTGAGCTTCAAGTGAATCTGCGATGGGATTGGATCGATGAACTTTTTGATGATGAAAATATTTTCCACTCACCAGGGCCGCAGGGTCATTGCTGGTGGCGAGCCACGCTTGAGTTTCCGCTCCTTTCACTAGACTGTCGGGAGCTCCCGGGCCGCCCATTCTGGTCGGAACCCAACCGGGATCGACGGCATTGATAAAAGTTCCGGGCCACTCACGGGCAAAGTATTTAGCAAACATGAGATCAAAGAGCTTGGTATCACTGTAGCTGCATTTTTTCCGGTCGAGATTTAAAGAGCCACTGAGATGCATTCCCGAGCTGAGAAAGATCATCCGCTCAGGTCTCTTCAGGAGAGTGGCGAGGAGATAGGGAGCGAGAACATTCACGGAGAAAAGTTCCTCGGGGCCCACGGTATACACTCCGGCATTCTGAATGACAGCGTCCATCCGGCCTAGCTGATTCACTTGCTCAGCAACAGATTTCACCTCTTCCGTTTTCGAAAGATCACCAAACACATACTGAGCTTTCTCTTTCATGACTGAGGTTTTACTTCGGGCATGCAGGATGACTTCGTGACCTTCTTTCATCAGGAGCTGTCCCGCAAGTTGCCCGAGTCCGGTTGTTGAACCTGTGATGAATATTCTTTTTTTCGTCATACTAAAATTGTCCTTCTGAGTGGCCTGGTCAGATTGTTGTCTTTTCGCGCGATGTTTGTAAATAATCACTCCACAATTTTTAAAGAGTCTTCAATTACAAGTGAGAAACTATGAGAACGATCTATGTAGGCGGACCGGCAAAACGTAAAAGCGGCGGATGGAAATGGAAGGTCTATACCTTTCTCTTTCTTTTCTTTGCGGTCGCAGGAACGGCGTTAAAATTTTCTGCGCCGACGATTGTCGAGAAGTGGATCAATAAGAATGGCGCAGGAAAGAACGGCTATGCTTACTCCATTCGTGACGTCGATCTCTCGCTCTCTAAGGGCCAGATCATTCTGAAGGACGTGAAGGTCTTTAATCCGAAGACAAGCACGAAACTTCTTGAATCTCCCGAACTCACGGTGAATTTTGACTGGCGGGACATCGTTGTCTCCGATGCCAAGAACGTTTCGATTGCCGCGGATAAAGTGGACCTCATTCTCTCCAAAGATCTCACTTCGGAAGTCGCAAGAATAAAGTCTGCCGATGAGAAAAAAGACATTTATCTTGATAGCGTCCAGGGGAAAATTGCCAAGCTCAATATTGTGGAACAAAAAGAAGACCAGAGTCGCACAGTGCTCGAGCTGAACAATGTTGACCTGAAAGTGAAAGAAGTTGCTCTTCAGTCGATCAATAAGAAAACTGAGTTCAGTGTTTCTTCAAACGTTGCCGACGGCGGGAAGCTGAATCTCTCGGGTAAGGCCGGGGAAGAAAATGGCGAGAATCCATGGTCCATCAAGGGATCGCTGAAGCAGGTTTCTTCTGACATTTTTAACAAGATTGCCGGCGACAAATTGCCGTTCGCTTTCTATGAACACAGTCTCAATGCTGAAATCAGCGCGCACTCCAATAACGGGAAAGTCAGCGGAGAAATTTCTCCGGACATTAAACACCTGGAGATTGTCGAAGAGCGGGCAGGTATTCCTACTCAATCCATCAAAAGAGTGCTGACGGATGAACTCACATTCTCACTTCCATTCACGTTGAAGGATGATGTCACGGTTGAGTACGCAGACATTTTCCGGAAACTCAAAAATTACCGGCGCTCTCCTGCCGCTGCCACCGGCCCCGATACATCTGCAAGCGTTCAGGTGAAAGCGCCTGAGAAAAAGAAATCTTCCTCATTCTGGCCATTCTGATCAGGGAAATTGACACATATCAAGTGCAATGACTGAACGCAGGGGTATTTAAGGAAGTTTAATTTTTTTGATTCCAGCATCTAGCGCAAAGTTGAATCTTTAGGTGGAAATCTTTTTTTCAGGCAATTGGAACTCCTACGCAAAAATGTCCTTGGTGTCATACTGGGATATTGAGCTGACGACACCCGCTACGTTATAAAAGCCTCCGTTTTTGTTAACGGAGAATAATAACTGAAGGGAGTCATTCATGAAAAAAACCATGCTGATTGCGATGATGATCGTCAGCTGTGGAGCAGGAGCAACGTCAATTGAAGACGGTGTTCATGCAATCGTCAGAGGCACTAAAGGCGAACCTCATCTGGTGAAATTGAATTCTGGCGAAGTTAAGTTCATCCATCAGGGTGAAGAAAAGGAACTCGCTAAGTATGAAGCAAAACTCAACGCTTCAAAAGAAAAG